>NZ_JBGQOQ010000011.1:0-115081 GCF_052119765.1 Pseudorhodobacter sp. W20_MBD10_FR17
GGAATTGAAGCCACAACCCCAGACCAGATCGCCGCATGACCGACAAGCCTCAAACACCAGATTTGACAATAACTCGATTAAAGCGGGTTGTCCCCCGCTTTGAAGAGGGCATTTGGGCACCAAGACAGGCACAGGCTTGGTCATGTTGAATTTGCGTTTGATCTAAAAAACCAGATCAAACGCAAATGAACTGTCTGAAATGGGTACAGCACAGGCGGCCAAGATTACTCCGCGCGCCCTTGGGAAAGGGCACAGATCAAACTATCACCCCAACATTTTCAGTGTCAGCTAGCCCTAGCTTGGCCCAGGACAAAACCTTAAAACGCGAACACATCACTCATACCAAAGAAAACAAAAGCACTAACCTTCGCCATTCATCTTGGCTCAAATACCTAAACACCCAACCAATCGACGCCAGCCCCCAAAAATAGAGACGTGTCGCTGCAACACTCGGCGACAGCAGCGTCAGGCTGATGGCCCCAAAGGGGCTTGAAGCCTGACGCACCCGCCTCAGATCACACCGTGCTCGGCAAACAATTTCATCAAATCCGCCTCTGGCCGCGCGCCAATATGGCTAATCACTTCTGATGCCGCGATGTTGCCCATCCGCGCCGCCGTCTCAAACCCCTGCCCATTGGTGATCGCCCACAAGAACGCGCCTGCGAACAAATCGCCGGCACCGGTTGCATCCACGATCTTGGTGGGAATCGCAGGCACATGCCAGTGCTGCCCATCCGCCAAAACATGCGCGCCATTGGCGCCATCGGTGCAGGCAACAATCGCCACATCCTCGGCCGCCGCCTGCAAAGCCGCATCATAGTCATCGGTCTGATACATCGACAAAATCTCGGCGCGGTTGGCGAACAACAGATCCACATCTTCCACAATCATCTTGCGAAACGCCGCGCGGTGGCGGTCAATGCAAAACGCATCCGACAGTGTGATGGAAACGCGCCCGCCTGCGCCCTTGCAGGCCTCAATCGCATCGGCAAAGGCTTGATGGCTTTCCGGCCCGTCAAAGCGGTAGCCTTCAAGGTAAATCCATTCAGCGTTGGCCATCTGATCGGCATCAATATCGGCTGGCGTCAAAAACTCGGACCAGCCCAGATAGGTGTTCATCGACCGTTCACCATCCGGCGTCACAATCACGATACAGCGTCCGGTTTCATGGCCGCCATCCTTGGGCGCCATCTTGGTCTCATACACGGCCCCCTGCGCGCGCAGGTCGTGGGCAAAAATCGCGCCCAACTGATCGTCTTTGACTTTGCCGACATAGGCCGTGCGCCCGCCCAAATGCGCGATGCCCGCAATTGTATTGGCCGCCGACCCGCCCGAGATTTCCTTGGCTGGCCCGATGCAGCCGTACAGCTCGACCGCGCGGCTCATATCGATCAACTGCATGATGCCCTTACCAATGCCGTTTTCTTCCAAAAATGCATCATCGGCGTGGGACAACACATCAACCATGGCGTTACCGATGCCGACCACCTGAAACTTTTTCATATCGTTTTATCCTCATAAGGGCAGAGATCGCGGATCGGGCAGATCCCGCATTTGGGTTTGCGCGCAACACAGATATACCGGCCGTGCAAGATAAGCCAGTGATGCGCATGCTGTTGAAATTCGGCGGGAATGTTATCCTCAATCGCGCGCTCGACAGCATCGACGTCTTTGCCGGGGCAAATGCCCGTCCGGTTGCCGATACGGAAAATATGAGTATCAACGGCCTGCGCGGGCATGTGAAACCACATGTTCAGCACCACATTCGCCGTTTTACGCCCGACTCCGGGCAAAGATTGCAGCGCGGCACGGCTCGATGGCACCTCGCCGCCGTACTCTGCCACCAAAATCTCGGCCATTTTCATCACATTCTTGGCCTTGGTGTTAAACAGCCCGATAGTCTTGATCGCCTCGGTCAGGCCCGCAAGCCCCAGATCAACCATCTTTTGCGGCGTATCAACATGGGCAAACAGCGGCCGCGTGGCCTTGTTCACGCCCACATCAGTTGCCTGCGCCGAAAGCGCCACCGCAACCAACAGGGTATAGGCATTGGTGTGAAACAGCTCCCCCTTCGGTTCCGGCTCAATCGCCTGAAACCGGGTGAAAATGTCGTGCATGTGGTGATAATCTAGCTGTTTTACCATATCCAAACCTATGCCCAAATTGCACAGCGCCTGCAAGGCTGGCCCGCGGATTTGCGCAGGAAACGGGTCGCATTTGCCACCCTGCCCCGCTAATCTGAACCCTAATAAGGAGGCGGTCATGCCCAGCGACCTAAGCGACAGCTATCATTTCCATGTCATGCGCCGCGCGATTGATGCGATTGACGCCCAAGAGCAGCCCTTGTCACTGGATCAACTGGCACAGACCATCGGCATGAGCTCCGCCCATTTCCAGCGCCTGTTCTCACAATGGGTTGGCGTATCGCCAAAACGCTATCAGCAATATCTGACGCTGGACCATGCCCGCCGCCTGCTGGCCGAACGCTTTACCGTGCTGGAAACCAGCCTTGCCACCAACCTATCGGGCACGGGCCGCCTGCATGATCTGTTCCTGCGTTGGGAGGCGATGAGCCCCGGCGACTATGCCAATGGCGGCGCGGGTCTGACCATCCGCTGGGGCTGGTTTGACAGCCCCTTTGGCCAAGCCCTTGTGATGGGCACCGAAAAAGGCATCTGTGGCATAGGCTTTGTTTCCGAGACGGATGAGGCAGCGGCGATGCTAGACCTTACCTCACGCTGGCCCAAAGCACAGTTCGTGCAAAATGCCGATATGCTGCGCCCTTGGGTTCAAACCGCCTTTGGCGCCACCGCAACGGCTGACAAAGCCCCACTTTACATGATCGGCGCGCCGTTTCAGATAAAGGTGTGGGAGGCGTTGCTGCGCATTCCTTCAGGCCATGTCACGACCTATTCCGAAATAGCCGACGCCATTGGCAATCCTCGCGCGGTGCGGGCCGTTGGCACGGCTGTCGGCCGCAACCCCGTCAGCTGGCTGATCCCCTGTCACCGCGCCTTGCGCAAATCGGGCGCATTGGGCGGCTACCATTGGGGCCTGCCGGTCAAACGGGCGCTTTTGGCATGGGAAGGCGCGCGGGCCGATCACGAAACGACCCTCTCTGCCCGCTGATTGGCCAAATTCCGCCTAAGGCCCCGCTTGAAATGGTGCAGCCCTTTGAATTCGGGTGTATGAAGAGTGGCTCCCACTGCAGGGGCCAATAATATGAGGCTTTGAGATGATTTTGAAAACACCGCTTACCCTGCTCACGCTGGGCGCATTCACACTGGCCGGCTGCGTTACGACCACCGAAGACAACCGCCGCCAAAATACTGGTGCCTTGACCGGCGCATTGCTTGGTGGCGCACTTGGCGCGACATCCAAAGGCGATGACAAGCTGCTGAAAACCGTGGTTGGCGCTGGGATCGGTGCCGCAATCGGTGGCGCGATCGGGTCAAGCCTTGACGCACAAGCCGCCGAGCTGCGCAATTCCATTGGCAATGACCGCGTGTCGATTACGAACACCGGTTCCGAACTGATTGTGAACCTGCCGCAAGATATCCTGTTCGCCACCGACAGCGCCACGTTGCGCGGCGATCTGACCCAAGATTTGCAGGCCGTTGCCCGCAGCTTGTTGAACTATCCCAACACCACCGTTCAGGTTCTGGGCCATACCGATAATACCGGCTCGGCTGCCTATAACCAAAACCTGTCGCAACGCCGTGCGCAATCTGTCGCCTCGGTTTTGCAGGCAAATGGCGTACCGGGTGGCCGGATCATCGCAATTGGCCGTGGCGAAGACCAACCTGTTGCCTCGAACCTGTCCGAAGCAGGCCGTGCGCAAAACCGTCGGGTCGAGATCGTTATTCGTCCAAACTAAGGTTTGCGGGACATTTAAGACAAAGGGCGGGTATCTCCTCGCCCTTTTTTCATGCGTTTTTTATGGCCACTGCCAGCCCATATTTAAGCATTGAGACTTGTCTAGTCTGGTCATAGAATTTGACCAATGCCGACTGGAGACGCCAATGCCCTTTGAACCTGTCCAAGCCGAAAAGCTGTCCTCTGCTGTTATCCGGCAGATTGAACAGTTGATATTGCGCGGTGTCTTGCGCCCCGGCGACCGGCTGCCGTCAGAGCGCGAGCTGTCCGAACGTATGGGCGTTTCGCGCCCCAGCCTGCGCGATGCAATTGCCGATTTGCAAGACCGCGGGCTGTTGGACAGCCGCCCCGGCTCTGGGGTCTTTGTCGCCGAGGTGCTCGGCTCGGCCTTTTCGCCCGCCTTGATAAACCTGTTTTCGCAACACGAAGAATCGGTGTTCGACTACCTCGCTTTTCGCCGCGACATGGAAGGGCTGGCCGCCGAACGCGCCGCAAAACTTGGGTCTGACACCGACCTAAAGGTGATCGGTACAATTCTTGCCAAGATGGAAGCCGCCCATGGAAAACGCGCCTCGACAGATGAGGCAGAGCTGGACGCCGCTTTTCACATGGCGATCATTGAAGCCAGCCATAACGTCATCATGCTGCATATGATGCGGTCGATGTATGACCTGTTAAAGCAAGGCGTTTTCTACAACCGGCAAGTCATGTTTCGAAATAAGACCACCCGAGCGGATTTGCTGGACCAGCATCGCGCCATCAATGCAGGCCTGCAAGCCCGTGACCCTGCCGCCGCACGCTTGGCGGTGAACGCCCATTTGGATTATGTCGAAGAGGCCCTAAGCGACCAGCTAAAAGCCAGTAAAAACGAGGCTATTGCCCGCCAACGTTTTGAACATGAACTATCGCGCTAAAGCTTTCAAAAAACAAAAAACCCGGCACTGAGGCCGGGTTTTTTTAACGTTTTCAAGAATCGCACTTAGTGCATCTTTGCACCGACTTGTGCAATCGCTGCATCGATTGAGGCAGCAGCAGTCTCTGCCGTCGATTGCTTGGCAAGAACTTCACCAGCAACTGCAACCGCAATTGCCACAGCCTGATCACGCACCGCGCGCACAGCACTGGCTTCAGCCGAAGCAATACGCTCTTCTGCCGCAGCCAAACGGCGTGCGATAGAGTTCGCCAAATCAACCTTGGCCTGTTCGGCCGCAGCATTTGCCTCTTCTTTGGCCGAGGCGACGATACGATCAGCCTGCTCCTGCACTTCTTTCTTTTTGCGCTCGTAGCTGGCCAAAACAGCCTTAGCTTCTTCGCGCAAAGCACGGGCTTCGTCCAGATCAGCTTTGATCTGCTCGGCGCGCTTGTCCAGCATTCCGGTCAACATGCCAGGCACGCCAAACTTCAGCAACACAGCCACGAACAGGATAAAGGCGATCGATACGATAAAGTTCGTATTGCCCAACGAGAAGAACGGACCCGTTGCCGCGATCGCAGGACTTGCTGCAACAGTTGCCAAAAGGAATAGCTTTTTCATGGCGTTATCCTTTCAAACGGGCGGAAACCGCCGCTGTGATCGAGCGTGCATCTGCTTTACCACCCAGAACTGCAACCAGTTCTTTGGCGGCTTCGTTTGCCACTTCAGTCACGCTTTCCAGCGCTCCTGCCCGAATTTCATTGATCCGCTTTTCAGAAACCGCTGCTTTTGCATCAATATCAGCATCCGCTTTGGCAGTTGCCTTGGCAAGATCAACATCAATATCCGCACGGGCCGCGGCGACGATTTTGCCAGCCTCAACACGCGCTGTTGCCAGAGCTTTGTTGTAGGCGGTTTCAGCTTCGGTCGCTTTTTGCTTCAGCTCTTCGGCTGCGGCCAGATCATTGGTGATCGTGCCACGGCGTTCGGCCAAAACAGCACTGATACGGGGCAAAGCGACCCGCGTCAGAATAAAGTAAATCGCGACCAGCGTGACCAAAAGCCAGAAAATCTGGTTTGGCCAGGTCGAAATATCAAGCTGCGGCATACCAACAGCAGCACCGGCATCATGGCCAGCGGCGGCGTGGGTTGCTGCAGCGTCATGCGCTTCAGTCGCCATGTCTTTTCTCCAGCATCTCAAAGACTTGGCCGGGCAGGCATCATGCCCCCCCGGCCAAAAGTTCAGAAACTTTGGATCAGACTGCGAACATCAACAGCAGAGCGATCAGGAACGAGAAGATCCCAAGTGCTTCGGCGAACGCAATGCCGACGAAAAGGTTTGCAGTCTGGCTTGCAGCTGCCGAAGGGTTACGCAGTGCGCCTGCAAGGAAGTTCCCTGCAATGTTGCCCACGCCGATACCAGCGCCGCCAAGACCGAAAGCGGCCAGACCTGCACCGATGTATTTACCCATTTCTGCGATATCGCCTTCCATAGCTTTTGCTCCTTATGGAATTGTAGATTGGTTGGTTGGTTGAAAGACCTTAGTGATGCGAGCCGCCGACAGCGTCGCGCAAATACACACAGGTCAGGATTGTAAAGACGTAGGCCTGTACGCAGGCCACCAGCAGTTCCAACCCGTAGAGGGCCGTTACTGCGCCGACAATTACAGGCGATGCTACTGCGAGCGTCGCAAAGCCTGCGATAACTTTGATAACAGCGTGGCCAGCCATCAGGTTGCCCGCCAAACGAATGGAGTGGGAAACCGGGCGTACGAAGTAAGAGATAACTTCGATCAAGGCCAAGATCGGGCGGATGATCAGGGGTGCAGAAGACACCCAGAACATGCTCAGGAACCCGATGCCATTTTTAACAAACCCAAGAACGGTCACACCAACGAAGACCAACAGCGCCAGCGTTACGGTCACCGCAACATGGCTAGTGGTTGTAAAGGCCGTTGGCAGCAGGCCCAAAAGATTCGAAAACAGGATGAACAGGAACAGCGTCATGACATAGGGGAAATACTTAATCCCTTCATGGCCCGTCACTTCTTCAACCATATTGTAGATAAAGCCGTACAGCAGCTCGGCAACCGACTGGCTGCGCGATGGCACGATAGCGCGGCGACGTGTGCCAAGAATCAGCAGGGCCGCAATAACCGCGACAGCAATAGCCATCCACAACGTCACATTGGTCACAGTGTACCAAGCGATATAGTCGCCGCCAAACAATGGCTTGACGATAAACTGGTCCATCGGATGGATGGCGAACCCTGTGCTTGCTTCTTCAGACATCGTTGCCCTCGTCGTTATCAGGGGTCCTGCCCCCGTTTGTTTTGTCATACGCTGGCGTCATGGTGTGCGCAGTCCGTAACATGGTCCGCACACCCGCCACAAAGCCAAGCAGCACAAAGATGACCAGAAAGATTGGTCGCGTGCCGAACACATAGTCCAACCCAAACCCGATCGACAGCCCCAGCAATAAGCCGGATACCAATTCGATCACCATCCTCCAAGCCATTTCGCCCTGCGAAAATGCCCCGCCGTTCTCGGCTTTCACCTTTTGCGGCCTCCCCTTAACATGCGCGATACGGGCCTCTAGGGCCTTGAGCCGCGCAGCATCGGGTTCTTCCGTCATCACAAAGATGTCCCTCAAACAGTTGCGCTTTAACTACGCAGCCACAGGCCCCGAGTCAAGCAATCATGCCGACATGTAAGCTATTGAAATAAATAGTTATTAAAAATGCGGCCCGCGAAAAATTCGGCGCCGCCCGGCGAAAATCACAAATCCGTGCGATTTCGCTTATTCAACCATTTGGTTGACGATTGCGCTGGCCCAATGCACAAACCAAACATGGCACATCCACTTGATACCACCTTCGCCGCCCTCGCCGACCCTACGCGCCGCTTGATCCTGTCAATGCTGCTCGAGGATGATATGGCTGTAACGGATGTGGCCGCCCCTTTTACCACATCCTTGGCAGCGATTTCAAAACATCTGCAAGTGCTGGCCGATGCGGGCCTGATCAGTCAGGAGAAACGCGGTCGGGTGAAATGGTGCAAACTGGAACCCGACGCGCTACGCGCCGCCTCGGTTTGGATGCAAGGGTTTGGACAGTTCGAACCGGTTGATCTTGATGCGTTTGAACGGTTTTTGGTCGCCGATCTGGGCGAGCCTGATCCGGCGGGCTAGGCAAACGCCCCCCGCCCCGCACAGGCATCAACTGGTTTGCATCAAAACCAATCTATTGTGCCAATCCGCAGCCTATTGCAGCCGCAGTTGCGCCCCATTTCAGCGCAAAGTAACTGCAGCCAAACAAAGGAACCTGCCCCATGACAACATCTCGCAACCTTACGATTGACCGTCTTCGCCGCGAAGCCCTAACGGGCGATTGCTTTGCAAACCGCCTGTTGCGGTTAGACCGCAATCGCGTGGCGCATTTGCCCAGCTTGGTCTTGTTCAGAAATCAATCGTCACGCCGGGCAGCTTAAGCTCGGCCATCAGGTCACGCAGCTCTTGGCGGGCGGCAAGGTTAGACATGTTCAGCTGGTCCACGCCTGTATCTTTCAAATCCAGCAGGGTCAGACCGCGCGGGAACAATTCCCGAAAGATAACCCGTTCGGAAAAGCCGGGGGCCACACGAAAACCGATACGACGCGACAGATCCTCTAGCGCCGCACCGACCTTTTTCTTGTTGTGCATCTGCTGCGCGCCCAAACGGTTGCGCACCACCAACCAGTCAATCGGCTTTAGCCCGGCCTGCGCCCGCAACTGCCGCGCCTGCCACACCATTTCCGAATAGATCGATGGGCCAGTCACCTTGCCCGTTTCGGCATCAATCCGCGCCAACAGGTCAAAATCGATAAAACTGTCGTTCAGCGGCGTAATCAACGTATCCGCAAGGCTGTGCGCAACCTGACTAAGCCGCGTGTGCGAACCGGGGCAATCGATGATGATGAAATCCGACACCGCCTCTAGCGCGGTCACCGCAGCCGACAAACGCGCATCATAAGGGTTTTCGCCCTCGGTAAGCGTTTCTGGCGCAATTTCTGGCAGGGTGCGATAATCCGGCGTTGGCAACTCAAGGCCTGCCCGTTCCAGATACGCCAAGCGATTCTCAATATAGCGGCCAAAACTACGCTGCCGCAGATCAAGATCAAGCGCGCCCACGCGGTGCCCCATGCGCACCAAAGCCGTGCCCACGTGCATAGAGGTGGTCGATTTACCCGACCCGCCCTTTTCATTCCCGACAACGATGATGTGCGCCATAATAAACCTGCCTTGCCATAGGGGCGAATTGCTCTCTCTAATGACAATGTGGCGTGCAAAGGTGAAGCCCTTTTCGGGAATATTCAAACCTTATGCGAAGACTGCGACCAATAGATCAATCTTGGCCCCTGCCCGGACCAAGGCTATGCCATGCAAAACCTGCCCTACCGTGCCAGAAGCGTTTGGGCCTGTGCGGTGCTGGCGCCGTAAAACCCAAACTTTCGCCCCAAGGGTCCAGCCTGCAATGGACCGGTCTTAAACGAAAAACGCCGCCCCAAAGGGACGGCGTATTCCGTAACACCGTGGCGGGTCTTAGAAGCCCAAGCCAGCGTATTTGTTTTTGAACTTGGTCACACGGCCACCGGTGTCCATCAGACGCGAGTTGCCGCCAGTCCAAGCTGGGTGCGCCAGTGGGTCGATGTCCAGCGCCATTTGGTCGCCTTCTTTGCCCCAAGTGGTGCGCGTTTGAAACACCGTACCGTCCGTCATTTTGACGTCGATCTTGTGATAGTCGGGGTGGATTCCATCTCTCATCGGTCCGCTCCTTATGCCTTAGGCGCTTTGTAATTGGTGTCTTCCACGATGCGGGCAGACTTACCGCGACGATCGCGCAGGTAGTACAGCTTGGCGCGACGAACGCGGCCACGACGGACTACTTCAATGCTGTCGATGTTGGTGGAATAGAGCGGGAACACACGTTCTACGCCTTCACCGAAGGAAATTTTCCGAACAGTGAAAGAGGCTGCCAAAGTGGCGCCGCCACGGCGAGAGATGCAAACGCCCTCATAATTCTGTACACGCGAACGCGTGCCTTCGGTTACTTTGTAACCGACTTTGATCGTATCACCGGCTTTAAAGTCCGGAATAACTTTGCCGAGGGCGGCGATCTGTTCCGCCTCGAGCTTTGCGAGCAGGTTCATACCTGGTCCTTTCAGTTGCTCACGGTTTTCCCGCGAAATTGATGCTGCCTCATTGCTCTTGGTCTTCAACCGAGTCCCTACCGTGCGATGCACAGTAAGCCCGCCAGAGATCAGGCCTGCGTTCTTTGGTCAGCCTTTCGGCCATTGCCTGCCGCCAGTCGGATATGTTCCCGTGATGGCCGGATTGAAGTACTTCCGGTATCTCAAGCCCGTTCCAAACGGCAGGTTTAGTAAACTGTGGAAATTCCAAAAGCCCGTCCGAAAAGCTTTCCTCTTCGGTGGACGTTTGATTCCCAAGCACGCGGGGTATAAGCCGCACAGTTGCATCAAGCAAGGCCGTTGCAGCAATCTCGCCGCCAGTCAGGACAAAATCGCCCAAAGACACCTCTTCGACGCCGTAATGATGCAGAACGCGCTCGTCCACGCCTTCAAACCGGCCGCAGAGCATGGTCATACCCTTGGCTGCTGCGAATCGCCGCGCCATCGCTTGGTCAAAGGGTTTGCCGCGGGGTGACAGGTAAATCACTGGCCATTCCGTGCGATCCGGCGTGCCGATGGCTGCCTCGTCCAGCGCGGCACCCACGACATCGGCGCGCAAAACCATGCCCGCGCCGCCACCCGCAGGCGTGTCATCGACATTCTTATGCTTGCCAAGGCCAAAGCCCCGCAGATCAATCGTTTCCAGCGCCCAGAGCCCAAGGTCCAGCGCCTTGCCCGTCAGCGACAGGCCCAAAATGCCCGGAAAGGCATCGGGAAACAGCGTGATAATTTTGGCCCGCCACGCGCCTGCAACCCGCACATCGGCCATCAGGTCGCGTGGTTTCAGGTTCGCCTGCACCGAAATGCGGCCATGCGATTTTTGCTTTGGGGGGGGCGTGTCATCTTGTGTCATATTCGGTGTTTAGCCCGTCTGCGCCCCAACGGAAAGGGGGAACGCAGACCCTTTGACAACGGCGGGCCCTGTGATGCCACCTCGGCTTGCAACACGGCAATTGCGGGATGCCCCTGCATGGCCATCAACCGCGATTTGTTTGGCACCATTTTTTGCCTTGACCCTGATAACTGGTTAGTCCAGCTCTTCGGGCAGGTTGATCACGACACGCCCCGCCGCAAGATCGACGGTGGGCACGGTGGCCATCGTAAAGGACAGCAAAACCGACGGCTTGCCCCCCCCGCCGATTTCCAACAAATCCCCCGCGCCGTGGTTGTGCACCGCCGTCACCGTCCCCAGCAAAACACCGCCCGTATCGCGCGCCTCTAACCCGATCAGGTCGGCGTGGTAAAACTCGTCATCTGGCAGGCTTGGCAGCTTGTCGCGTGACACAAACAGGCTGGTGCCGCGCAAGGCATCGGCTTCTTCTTTGGTCGCAATACCTGTTAGCCGCGCGCCCAAACCACCCGCAACGGGCCGCGTCAGCGTGACGTTGAAACTGCGGCTACCGTCTTCGGTATAGAGAGGGCCGTATTCCGCAAGCGCCGTCGGCTCGGCGCAAAAGCTTTTTAGCCGCACTTCACCGCGCACCCCGAAAGAGCCGGTAATCGCGCCGACGCACAGTTGGTTATTGGGGTCAGGTTTGGCCATCAGCGGCGCTCCACAAACAAAGCAGGGCTGCGTTTTTCCCAGCCTGCGGTTTCTAATTCAGGGGTTTTCGTCTCAATTTCGGGCCAGCCAACGCATAAATACCCTATCAGCCGCCACTCGGATGGAACATCCAAATCGCGCGCCAATTTAATAGGGTCAATGATCGACACCCAACCAATCCCCAAGCCTTCGGCGCGGGCGGCCAACCAAAACAAGGTGATCGCCCCCACGACCGAATATGCGCGCGTCTCGGGCATTGACTGCGCCCCAAGCCCTGCGCCTTTGTCGGTGCCATCGTCGCTGAACACCGCCAGTTGCACCGGCGACTCGCGCATTCCCGACAGCTTTAACCCAGCATAAATCTTGGCCTTTTCCGTGCCATAGCCTGCCAAAGCCTCGGTATTCTCGGCCTCAAAGTTGGCCAAAGCGGCGGCGCGCGCAGAATCGCTTTCCACCATAATCACCCGCCACGGTTCGGACAGCCCGACCGAAGGCGCCAGTGAGAACGCAGAGAGGCAGCGGTCTAAAACCGCTGCCTCTACCGGATCTGTGCGAAAGCGGCGCACATCGCGCCGCCAGCGCATCAAATCGCGTAACTCGGCCTGAAAGGCCTGATCATACTGGCCTTGCATGGGGTTACCTTACATGGGCCAGACCGATTATTCAGCGTCAGCTTCTGCTGGTGCAGCCGAACGAGCCGCTTTTTTCGCTGTCAATTCAGCCATACGCTTGCCAGGAACAGCCGCTTTCGGGTTGTTGCGGACTTTCTTTTCACGCACGCCAGCAGCTTCCAAGAAACGTGCAACACGGTCGGTAGGCTGTGCGCCTTGGCCCAACCAGTACTGAACGCGCTCCAGATCCATTTTCACGCGCTCTTCGGAATCTTTGGCCAAAAGTGGGTTATATGTGCCCAGTTTTTCCAAGAAACGGCCATCGCGTGGCATACGGCTGTCAGTTGCAACGATCGCATAGTGAGGGCGCTTTTTAGAACCACCACGGGCAAGACGGATTTTCATCGACATAACATAGTCTCCTTAGGGTTGGGTGTAAGGTGTGCAGTCGCGCACCGAATTTCGGTTATTTCTGTAGTATCTCGTGATGCCTGATCACTTCGGAAATGATGAAGGTCAGGAATTTCTTGGCAAATTCAGGGTCAAGGTCGGCTTCTTTTGACAGCCACTCCAAACGCTCAATCTGGCGCGCCTCGCGGCTTGGGTCAGAGGCTGGCAACTCGTGCATTGCCTTCAACTTCCCCACGGCTTGGGTCTGTTTGAACCGCTCGGCCAGCGTATAGACCAAAATCGCGTCCAGCCGGTCAATGCTGTCACGGTGCTCTTTCAGTAGCGCCTGCGCGCGGGTGGCCTCAGTCGTCATGGCTGTCTCTCCGTCAAGCCACCCCGATTTTCCGCCGAAAAATCACGCCAGATCTGAATCACAAGGGCAGGCTGATTTTTCGGAGGAAAATCGGGGCTCATCGTCATTTTTTCTTCATCATGCCAGACAAGCCCGGCGGCAGTGACATCCCACCGCCCATACCCGGAAAGCCGCCCCGGCCCATACCAAGCCCTTGCTTCATTCCGCGCGCGGCTTCTTCCATTTGCTCTGGCGTCATTTTCGACGGATCGGGCATACCCTTGCCGCCCATCATCTGCTTGATGGCTGCCTTCATGCCGCCACCTTTGCCCATTTTCTTCATCATATCGGCCATTTGCTTGTGCTGTTTCAGCAAACGGTTCAATTCTTGCACTTCAAGCCCCGCCCCCGCTGCAATCCGCTTTTTGCGGGATGCAGCAAGCAAATCGGGGTTGGCGCGCTCACGCTTGGTCATCGAGTTGATCAACGCGATCTGGCGTTTCAGCATGGTATCGTCAAAACCTGCCGCTTCGGCCTGTTTCGCCATCTTGCCCATGCCCGGCATCATGCCCATCAGGCCCTGCATGCCGCCCATTTTCATCATCTGCTCAAGCTGGCCTTTCAGGTCGTTCATGTTGAACAACCCTTTGGCAAAGCGCTTGGCCATACGCTCGGCAGCTTCGGCCTCAAAGGTTTCCTGCGCCTTTTCCACCAGCGCCACGATGTCGCCCATGCCAAGGATACGGCCAGCAACACGCTCGGCCTCAAACGTCTCCAGCGCGTCCATCTTTTCGCCAAGACCGACGAAACGAATAGGCTTGCCGGTTACAGCCCGCATAGACAGCGCCGCACCGCCGCGCCCGTCGCCATCCATCCGCGTCAGAACGACGCCAGAAATGCCAACCTTGCCGTCAAACTCGGTCGCTACGTTCACCGCATCTTGGCCGGTCAAACCATCAACCACCAACAGCGTTTCGCGTGGCTGGGCAATATCGCGCACCGCTTGGATTTCGTCCATCAACACTTGGTCAATGTGCAAACGGCCAGCGGTATCAAGGAACACCACATCATAGCCGCCCATCGAGGCTTGGATCTTGGCGCGCTTGGCAATCTGCACCGCAGATTCGCCTTTTACTATCGGCAGGCTATCCACGCCGACCTGTACGGCCAAAATCGCCAGCTGCTCCATCGCGGCAGGGCGGTTTGTATCAAGCGAGGCAAGCAGAACACGCTTTCCCATCCGCTCTTTCAGCCGTTTGGCCAATTTCGCGGTGGTGGTCGTTTTACCTGAGCCTTGCAGACCGACCATCAAGATCGTCGCAGGCGGGTTATCAATCTTCAGCGCTTCGGGTTCATCATCGCCCGCCAGAACCTTAATCAGCTCATCATGGACGATTTTCACAACCTGCTGGCCCGGCGTTACCGATTTGGTAACCTGTTGGCCTGCTGCTTTGGCGGCAACCTTTTTCACAAAATCGCGCGCTACGGCCAATGAAACATCGGCCTCCAGCAGTGCAACCCGCACTTCGCGCAGGGCGGTTTCAACATCGGCCTCGGTCAGCGCGCCTTGCTTGGTCAGCCGATCAAAGACACCGCCAAGGCGTTCTGATAAATTCTCGAACATGGGCTGCCTCCTAGGGCTGTTACAAAAGGCCGATATAAGAACCGGCGACGAAAAAACCAATGCAAGGCGGCACCTGTGGGCGCAACGCGCTGACAGATGGCGATCCCGGCAAAAGCCAAGGGACCGGAAGCAACTCACTTCCGGGGAATTACTGGGCTGATAGGCCGAGGCAGCGCCAGAGTCAAGTCGCACAGCCCATGTTCACGGGTTCAAACCGCGCCAAAAGCCGCCAGTCTGTACCAATAGCGACTTTTAGCTTGGGCGCCGATGCAATAGGCTACAGGTCACGCTACAACACAAAGGCCCTCGCATGGACAACTGGGACGAAATCAGAACAGCGTTTCAGGTGGCCCGCATGGGCACCGTTTCCAGCGCCGCCGAGGTGCTGGGCGTTCACCACGCCACCGTGATCCGCCATATCGACAGCTTGGAAAAACGCCTTGGCGAAAAGCTGTTTCAACGCCACGCGCGCGGCTATACCGCCACCGAGGCGGGGCGCGATTTATTGGCGGTTGCCCAATCCGCCGAAGACCAGTTCATTCAACTGTCCAACCGAATCAAAGACCATGGCCAAACCGTGACGGGCGAATTAGTCATCACCGCCATCGCCGACATCAGCCGTCAATTGTCTGACGTCCTTATGCAATTCCAGCAAGAATACCCCAACATAACCTTACGTTTTCTAACCGGCCAACGCCTGTTCCGGCTAGACTATGGCGAGGCCCATGTCGCCATTCGCGCAGGCTCGGCCCCGTCTGAACCCGATTATGTTGTCCAGCCTTTTTTGACCATGAAGCACGCGCTTTACGCCGCGCCCAGCTATGCTGCGGCCCATGGGTTGCCACAAACCGATGCCGATTTGGCCCAGCACCGTTTTGTCGTGAATGACGATATCGAAAGCCGCGCGCCCTTTAGCCTTTGGCTGCGTAATCTGGTCCCAGTTGAGGCGCTAAGCTATCGCGCGACAGAGCCTGCACCGCTTTACGATGCGATCTGTGCTGGCGCAGGTCTTGGGTTTATGTCGCGCGTGGCGGCACAGCAATTCCCCGATTTGATCGAGGTTTTCCCGCCGCGCCCCGAATGGTCGGCCAATCTTTGGCTGGTGACCCATGTCGATCTGCACCGCACGCTAAAGGTACAGCGCCTGCTGACCCACATAAAAAAGGCCGCCGCCGAATGGCAAACCCTTTAGGCGCATTCCGCCACGCCAATTTGGGCGGCCACATCGCGATGCTGGCCTTCTCGGCCTTGGTCGCGGGTTCGTTTTCGCTAGGCTCAATGGCCGCGCCATTTGTTGACCCCGCAGCCCTGACCACACTGCGCTTTGTCTTTGCCGCCATCCTCGTCGGTACGGCGGCGCTGGCGACGACAGGATTCAAACGCAGCGCCTTGGCGGCCCCGTGGCGCTATCTGGTGTTGGGCGGGTTACTCGCGGTCTATTTTGTGCTGATGTTCGAAGGGCTGAAAACCGCAGCCCCTGTGTCGACCGCCGCCGTTTTCACCCTGACCCCGCTGCTGGCTGCCGGTTTTGGCTGGTTGGTACTGCGCCAAATCACTACCCCGCGCATGGCGCTTGCGCTGTCCATTGGGGCAGCTGGGGCGGCTTGGGTTATCTTTCGCGCCGATTGGCAGGCGCTGATGGGCTTTCACATCGGTCGGGGTGAGATGATTTATTTCTGGGGCTGCGTCAGCCACGCGCTCTATACTCCGATGGTGCGCAAATTGAACAAGGGCGAATCCGCCCTCGTCTTTAGCTTTTGGACAATGGTTGCGGGGACGATCATCCTTGCGCTGTGGGCGTGGCCAGCCATCCTTGCCACCGATTGGGTGGGCTTGCCGCCAATCGTTTGGATCACGCTAGCCTATGTGGCCATTGCCTCCAGCGCCATCACCTTTGTTCTGATGCAATACGCATCCCTGCGCCTGCCCTCGGCCAAGGTCATGGCCTATACATACCTTACCCCGTCATGGGTGATTTTGTGGGAAATCGCCCTAGGGCGTGGCGTGCCGCCCTTGGGCGTTTTGGCAGGCATCGCGATGACAATCCTTGCGCTGTATTTGCTGCTAGAGGAGTAACAGCCCCGTTTGCGCCTAGCGTTCCTGCCCCTGCCGCAATCGCTGTTCCAACCGCCGCAGCGCCAATGACAACCCGATTGTCATTGTCAGATAGATCAGCGCCACCACGTTATACGTCTCAAAATACCGGAAATTTCCGGCGGCCGTAACCTTACCCAACTGCGTAATATCGGTAACGCCAAGCACCGACACCAGCGAGCTGTCTTTCACCATTGCAACAAAATCATTGCCCAAAGGCGGTAAAATCACCCTGAAACCCTGCGGAAATACAACAAGTCGGAAGGTGTGCCAGCGTGACAGACCCAGCGCCTCGGCCGCCTCGATCTGGCCTTTGTCAACCGAGGCCAACCCCGCCCGAAACACCTCGGCCAGAAACGCCGAATAGGCGATCGTCAACGCAATCACCGCCCGCCACAGTAATGAAAAATCACGGTTGCGCAGCGGCTCAACCCCCAGCAACCCCGTCAGCCAATTCCACAGATCGACCAAACCCGGTGCCAGTACAAAAGCAACATAAAGCAGCAGCACGATGATCGGCACACCGCGCACCACCTCAATATAAAACCGCGTGACCTGCCTGATCACGATAAACCGCGACCCTGCCGCCACCGCCAGCAACAGCCCCAGACTGGCGGCCATGCTGAACGCCACCACCGTCACCATCACCGTGGTCCAGATGCCCTTGGAAAGCGTCGCCAGCACTTGGGAATAGAGATCATCCGACAGCACATGCCAAAACAAGTAGCTGCCGATCCCGATCAGGATCAGCAGCCAATATGGAAAGTCGGGTTTATCTTGGTCGGGTCGCATCAGCCGCCAAAGCTGTAGTCAACAAACCAGCGTTTGTTCAGCGCATCCATCGTGCCATCGGCTTTCATATCTGCAATCGCCGCGTTGATTGGTGCCACCAAATCTGACCCTTTGGGGAAGATAAAGCCGAAATCCTCGGCCCCCAGTTTATCGCCGACAATCTTTAATTTTCCCTCTGATGCCGCAACATAACCCGCACCGCCAGTGCTGTCTGTCAAAGACAAATCAACATCGCCGTTGCGCAGCGCCTGAACGCCCGCGCCAAAGGTTTCAAACATCTTGATGCGCGGGTTGGCCTCATCCCCGTCCAACACCTCATACACGCCCACATAAAACGGCGTTGTGCCGGGCTGGGCGGCCATCAGCAAATCGGGATTGGCCGCAAAAGATTTGGCATCGGTAAATCGCGTCTCATCGCCGCGCACCAGCATCACCATTTCCGACCGCATATAGGCGTCTGAAAAGTCGACCTTTTCCTTGCGATCATCTCGGATCGTGATTCCTGTCATGCCCATATCAAACTGGCCTTCGGACACCGCCGGGATCATTGCGTCCCATGAAATATTCTCATAGGCGACGGTCAGGTTCAACCGCTTGGCAATCTCGGCCACCGCATCATATTCCCAGCCCATCGCCACACCATCCTTGGTGAATTGCAACGGCGGATAGGCATTTTCGGTGACAATGGTAATCTCTTTTCCAGCCAAATCCGGCAGATCGGCGGCAAAAGCAGGCACAGACATAAGGGCCACAAGGCCAAGCGTTATGGGTAGTTTCATGGGTCAGGCTCCCGTTAGAGTGATTTGGCGACAGGTTAACTTTCAGCGTGGGAATGTCCAGCCGCCAACGCAACTGGTGCATCTGCACAGGCAGCACAGTCCGCACGCGGTTTGGTCGCAATCACCCGCGCCTCACTGTACAGCCCGTCATAGATCATCAAGCGCCCGCGCAGCCCCTCGCCCGCTTGGGTCAGATATTTCACGGCTTCCATTGCCATCATCGTCCCAATCACCCCCGGCAAAGGGGCTGCCACCCCCGCCTCGGCGCAGGTGGGCACCATGCCATCGGCTGGCCGGTTGGGAAAAACGCATTCAAAACAAGGGCCACCGCGGGCTGGATCATAAAGGCTGATCTGCCCTTCCCATTGTGTAATAGCCGCTGCGATCAAGGGCTTACCCGCCGCCACGCAGAGCCGGTTTACCAAGTAACGCGTGTCGAAATTATCGGTGCCGTCTAGAATCAAATTATACTCGGCAATCAGCGCAGCCGTTGTTGCATCCAGCCGCCGATTATAGGCGCGCAGGTCCACAAACGGGTTCAAGGCCTGCAATGCTGCCACCGCAGACTGTACCTTTGGCATACCAATACGGTCATCCGTGTGGATCACTTGCCGTTGAAGGTTCGAGTTTTCGACCACATCCGCGTCGATCACCCCAATCCGCCCCACGCCAGATGCAGCCAGATACAGCAACGCAGGGCTGCCCAAACCGCCCGCCCCCACCACCAAAACGCTGGCATCTTTCAGCTTGCGCTGCCCTGCGCCACCAATCTCGCGCAGCATAATGTGGCGGGCATAGCGCTCTAACTCGGCTGGCCGAAATGCCTTGGGATCGATGGCATCAACAGGGCGGCGCGCCGAAACTTTGCGCCGCAAAGCCCGCAGTCCAAACCAATAGCCCGCAACAACCACGGCCACGGCACCAAACATCAGCCAAGCACTGAGACTGCCGCCCAGAATGGCCCCTGCCCTATTGGGTTGCGGGAAAATTGGCGACTGCACCGCAACCAATAGCCCCCACCAAACAACCGCCATACCTATGGCCAGCCGTGCAGGCAAAAATCGCCGCCCCAAGACCAGACCAACAAACCCCAAAAGCCCGATCATACCAAATCTCCGATCCTAACTTCCGGTCGAGCCGAACCCGCCAGCCCCCCGCTCGGTTTGCAGACTGAACTCTTCAACAACATCAAACTGCGGCCGGACAATGGGCACGAACACCAACTGCGCGATGCGCTCTCCGGGGATTATCTCAATCGGTGAACTGCCCAAGGGGCTTCGATTCCAAACGCTTATCAGGATTTCGCCCGCATAATCGGAATCGATCAAACCAACCGTGTTGCCAAGCACGAGACCTTTCTTATGCCCCAGCCCTGACCTTGGCAAAATAAGCCCTGCCACAGACGGATCACCAAACGAAATGGCAACGCCGGACTTGATCAGAATTGCAGGCTGTTGCGCCTCGATACGCACCACCTCATCCACGCAGGCAAATAAATCTATTGCCGCAGCACCTGCGGTTTGGAACTGTGGCAAACCCCAATCAAACAACCGCTTGTCCAAAACCTTAATCTGCATGTTTGCCCTCCAACAGCGATTGCTTTCCCATATAGGCCAAAGCTGCGGGTTTCAATCAGGCCACGCACAACAAAAGGCGGTGGCCAAGCAGGACAAACCGATGAAAAAGACCCCGCGTGCCATTATCATATGGCCGCGGGGTCGTCAGGATTGCTGCATCACGAACGGCATTCGCTGCCGGTGGCTTATTCCGCCAACAAAATCACATCGAATTTTACGTACAAGAAGGGCTCATTCACCTTGCCAGACAGCGCCATACCCGCAGGAAATTCAGAGCTCGGCTTTGTGTGGTAGGTCATCACCAGATCATCGCGCACACCGAACACGGTGTCTTGATCTAGGTAGGGATCATCGTCAGGGAAAATCTCGGTCACGAGCGAGCGATAGCCGGGCGCTGTCACGATGTAATGTAGGTGCGACGGGCGCCAAGGGTGGCGGCCTGCGGCATCCAGCAGCTCGCCTACGGGGCCATCACTGGGCACGGTGTATTCAACCGGCCGCACGGTGGTAAAGCGGAAATGGCCGGTCTCATCGGCGGTCATCAAGCCATGGAACGAGTTGATATCTTGATCAGGGTCTTGGCTGGAATACATCCCGTTTGGCGCAGTTTGCCAGATGTCGATTTTCGCATGCGGGATCGCCTTACCATCAGTGCCAAGCACCTGCCCCTCTACCAACAACACAGGGCCGCCGAAATCGCGCTTCATATCGCCACCCATTTCCAAAGGCGGCGGGTTCGACACGTGGAACGGCCCCAACACCGAAGACGACGTGGCGGCTGGGTCCGAATGCATCATATCAACCAGCGACGACATACCGAGCACATCGGAAAACAGCACAAATTCATTGCGCTCGGGCGTGGTGATGCGGCCTGCATGTTCCAGCATAGCCAACCCTTTGCGCCATTCATCATGGGTCAGGTTCACTTCGCGCGCGAAATCATGCATGTGCCGCGCCATTGCGACAAGCACCTCACGGGTGCGCGGGTCGGTGTCTTTGCCAAAATACTCGGCAAAAACCTCGGTGATATTTTCAACGGTTACGTTGCGCATGGCGGATACTCCTAGTTCAAAAGTGCAAGGCTAAGGTTTGGAAAGGCGATCAGAACGACCAGCACGATCAGCATGACAAAGGCAAACGGCAAGGCGCCCATGAACACGTCTTTTAGCGAAATCCGGTCATCGTTCAGTGTGGATTTAATCACGAAGCAGGAAATCCCAAGGGGGGGTGTCAACAGCCCGATTTCAGCGCCGACCACCGTGATAATACCAAACCAAACCAGCGATAGGTTCATCGCCTCAATCATTGGCAAGAACAATGGCACGACGATCAGGATGATCGAGGCCGTATCCAGCAACGTGCCAAGAAACAGCATCAGCAAGACATAGAGGAGCATCACCACCCAGAAGGAAGAGGCATTCCCCGCCAGCAAATCCTGCAATTGGTTGGGCAAGCCCGCCATGCCGAGCATCCGGCTGTAGATAGAGGCGGCCGTGATCAGGAACAAAATCGCCGCCGTGATATGGCCGGTTTCCAGCAACGCATCCCAAAAGGATTTGGCCGACATTGACCGGCGCACAACCGCGATCAGCAAAGCAACAAGCGCACCCGTCGCACCCGCCTCAACCGCAGAAAGCCAGCCTGTGTAGATGCCGCCAAGGACAACCGTGATTAGGCCAAGCGTCGGCAGCGTTTTCGACGCAACTTCACGGCCAGACATCCATTCGGTATCTTCAACAACGCGGCCACCAACGAAATTGGGGAAATACCGCGCCATGAACCAAATAGCGCCAACGTAAGCCACGGCCAGCATGATGCCGGGAATGACCCCCGCAAGGAACATATCTCCGACCGATTGCTCGGTCACAAAGGAATAGACGATCAGCATCGCCGAAGGTGGAATAATCATACCCAAAACCGAGCTGCCCGCAACCACACCCACGGCGAAACGCGGGTTATAGTCTTGCGCGATCATCTGCGGCACCGACACTTTGGTAAACACCGATGCCGAAGCGATGGACGAGCCGGTCACGGCGGCAAACACGGCGTTCGCCCCGACCGTGGCCATGCCAATCCCGCCTTTTACGCGGCGAAAACGCATGGTCATCACCTCATAAATATCGCGGCCCAGCCCGGCCTTGGACACGACCAGCCCCATAAAGGTGAACAGCGGAATCGTGGCAAAGGAATATTCCATCGCGCTGTCGCCCACTGCGATTTTCAGCAGGTTCAACGCCAGCGTGAAATTGTCGCGCAAGATCCAGATGGAAATGAACGAGACCACCCCCAGCGCCACCGGAATGTAGACGCCCGAATAGATCAGAAAGACGATAGCGATGACCGAAATCAGGCCAATTTCAATAGGACTCATGGCTTAGGCTCGTCATGTTCTGGGGCGCGGATCAGCTGGGGCCGGTCTTGCGCGGTGATGACTTTGATCGTGAACAATACGCAAGACAGCGCGGTGCCACAGGCGATGACCAGCTTGACCGGCCACCACGGCAGGGTGAACAGGCCCGGCACGCCGAAGTAGTCTTGGGTGTTCCACATGTGCTGGAATTCGGGAAACATGATATAGGCAATCAGGCCCATAAAGATGGCGGATACAGCATTGATGATGCGGCGCATGTTGGCGGTAAAACGGGGGTGTTTAGCGTGCAGCACGTTCAAAAACCCGTCCGACCGTGTGAGGCGGTCAACCCGCACCACATCTGCCAACTGCAAGAACACGATCATCACGACCGAGAACTGCACGATTTCATAGGTGCCCTTTAGGGGGGCATGGAAAAAGCCGCGTGCGATCACGTCGACGTTCAGGATGGCCACCACGACCAGCACCATCAAAGTGCCCGCGGCATTGGCGGCGATCGCGATGGAATTGGCGACCCGAGACAGGCCAACCAGTATTTGCGTAAGCATAAGTAATCCTCTCTCGGGTCAGCGCAGTGTTACGGCTTGGACCAGTCGCGTGCACCGACAAAGCCATCGGCTGCCAGCTTGGCAAGATAGGCGTCCAGCATCTCTGTCCCCGGCTCACCGGCAGCGTTCAGCGTGGTGACCAGTTCTTGGGCAATGTTTGGCATAGCATTTGCCCAAGCGGCGCGCTGATCTTCGGACAGCTCGGTAATCTCACCACCGCCAGCGACAAATGTTGCCTCAGATTCCGCCGCGATATCCATGGCGATACCCGCAAGATGATCGCGGTAATCAATGGCGACAGCTTTCAGCACATCCTTCACCTCATCCGGCAGGGCGTTCCAATAGTCGGCATTCACGGTGACGGTTTTCGAGTTCACAGCGCCCAAGTTTGCCTTAAGCATAAATGGTGCAACTTCCGAGATTTTGAATGTTGCAGCCGCTTCTGGCCACAACAGCGCCGCATCAACCAGACCGGTTTGCAGCATGTTGTAAAAGTCGGTCAAACCGCCAACAACACCCGCCGCGTCTTTGATACCTTCAAGATAGCGCAGGTTCATACCGGCGCCAGCAACCTTCAGGCCTTCCATATCCGACACTTTGGTAATCTTGTTTTTCGAGAAAACCTGATAGCTGTCGAGCACAACGCCTGTCGCCAGATAAACCTGGTTTTGGGCCGCAAATTCGTTCTGCATTGCTGGATATTCGCGCGCGATTTCGTCAATCGCTTTGGCAACAGCGCGGGCATCTGACGACACGAACGGGGTAACCGCTGCAAGGCCTTGGCTCGGCAGTTTCGACGAATGGAAAATCGTTGTCACGATACCGATGTCACCCAGACCCAGCTGAATACCTTCCAACACGCCTTTTGGCTTTACGATAGAGCCGCCATAGTTTTCCTGCCAGTCCATGGCGTATGTGCCAGTTTCGGCCAAACGGCGGTCAACTTCAGGGATAAAGAAATTCGTAAATTCACGCACCCAAAGTGAGCGGTCAGGGTAGCCATCAATGACCACCGCGCGGATTTTTTCTTGTGCGACAACGGGCATCGCCGTCATGGCCACAAGCACTGCGCCGATCAGGCTGCGTTTGGTCCAATTCATCATTTAGATATCCTCCCAGATAGTGGCCGAATGGCCCGTTTTCAGGTTTAGTTTTCCACTTTCACCCAGTTTACCGTCAGGTCTGTGCCAGCAGCCGTAAACAGCTTTGCAATGGCACAATATTTCGCCGTCTCGGTTCCAACCTCCTCAAGTTGGGCCGATGTAGCGGGGCCGTTGCAGGCCACAGTCAAGGTGATCTCGGGGAACGGCACGTCGATCTCTTCTTCCATCAACACGCCGCGCCGGTCGAATTTGCAATCGGCGTCAATGGTGATTTCGCCCAAATCAACGCCCAAGCGCTTGGCGTTTTTATTCCCGATCACATTGGTGCAGGCGATCAAAGCCGCCAGCGCCATTTCCGTTGGTGTGGCCCCCAGATTGGTGCCGCCACGTTCCAGCGGCTCATCCACCACTACCGTCAAATCACGCACCGGAATTTCGGTGCGCGCATGGGTTGGACAGGCCGCCTTGGCGCGGTAGGTCACAACGGTTTTCATCTTAACAGCCATGTGCGCCCCCTAAACGACCGTGCAGACCTGATCGAAGGTGAAACGCGGCAGTTTTTGGAACAGCGCCGTTTCATCCGCATAGCCGATGTTGCACAAAAAGTTGGATTTCAACGTGGTGCCTTTGAAGAATTCTTCATCAACAATCGCGTTAGAAAAGCCCGACATCGCGCCCACATCCAACCCCAAGGCCCGTGCGGCGATCATCAAATATGCCCCCTGCAATGTGCCATTGCGATAGGCCGTATCGGCGCAATACTCTGGCTTGCCGTCAAACAAATGGCGGCGGTCTTCATGCGGGAACAAGAACGGCAGTTCTTTCCAGAAATCCATATCATAGGCGATGATAACGGTCACAGGCGCGCCCATCATCTTGGCCACATTCTGCGGCTTCAGCGACTTGGCCAGCCGCGCCTTGCCCTCAGCCGATTTCACAAACACAAAGCGCGCAGGCAATGTGTTCATACTGGTCGGGCCGTTGATGGTGATGTCATACATCTCTTGCAGCACGTCATCTGCGATGGGCCGATCTGTCCACGCATAATGCGACCGCGCATCCCGCAAGATCAGGTCAATCGCGTCTGCCGACAGGTGATCAATGCGCGACCGCAATGCACGGTGGTCGGCTTGGGCTTTGGCGCGCGCGTCCTCTAACGCTTTTCCGGTTGGTGCATTCATTGGGCAGCCACTTTCGCGTTGAAATCCACCTCATCCATAATCGGGCTAGAGCAAATGCCGATGCTTTCGATTTCGATATCCACAACCTCGCCGGGGATCAGCCAACGCGGGTTAGGCTTTTTCGCATGGCCAACGCCAGGTGGGGTACCCATGGCGATCATGTCACCCGCTTCCAGCGTGGTATATTCAGAAATGATTGCAATGGCCTGCTTGACCGACCAGATCATATTGCCGGTATTTGACGATTGCAAAATCTCGGTCCCAACGCGGCTTTCGATTTTCAGACCAGCGGCACCTGCGGGCAGATCTTCGGGTGTCACCACAATCGGGCCAATCGCGCCGGTGTTGTCAAAGTTTTTGCCCGGCGTCCATTGGTGGGTTTTGCGTTGGTAATCGCGCACCGACCCATCGTTGAACACAGTATAGCCGAACACATGGTTCAGGGCATCATCTTCGGAAATATGGCGACCACGCTTACCGATGATAACCATCAGCTCGGCCTCATAATCCAGCTTTTCGGAACAGGTCGGGCGTACCAACGGCGCACCGGCGGCCATGATCGAATTTTGGCTGCGCATGAACAGCGCAGGGTAATCAGGGATGTCATATCCCCCTTCTTTGATGTGGTCGGTATAATTCAACCCAAGGCAAATGATCGTTTCGGGCTTGGCGACCGGCAGTGCCGGTGTCAGCGAGGCAACCGGAACACTTGGTGCCCCCGCGATCTTTGCCGCCAGCGATTCGACCAACGCAGGATTTGCAATCACACCCATAAGATCGGCCCCAACCGATGCATCAAGGGCCGTCAAATTAACAGCATTTTCGCCGTTTACCAAATAGACGGCGGTGCCGCCCGAAGCTTTGCCTACCAGAAATTTCATGCTCAATATCCTTGTCAGTTCATCCTTTTTCTGCCTACTATATTTATGAAAGTCAATAAATATCGATATTTTTAATTTAGGGAGACGATCATGGTCGCATGGACAGACTATAAGGCTGAGGCGAAATCGCGCGGCGCTCTGGCGCTGGAACTTTATGTTGCAACAAGTATTCCAGCCAAAGCCTCCGAAGATGTTAAGGCATCCCTGCCAGCGCACCTGGCCTATCAGGCCAAGCTGGAAGCCGACGGATCGCTGGCCTTTGCAGGGCCGATGTCGGATGAGACGGGCGAACATATGCAAGGCATGGGGCTGATTATCTACCGCGCCGACAGCCTAGAGGCCGCCCAAGCCCTAGCCAAAGCCGACCCGATGCATCAAAGCGGCGCACGCGCCTACACGATGCGCCGCTGGATGATAAATGAGGGTTCTGTTTCGCTGCATGTCGGGTTATCAACTAAAAACATATCTATGACCTGAACCTGTTGTTGTCCTTAACTTCTTAAAGTGAGTGCGCCATGAATGTGATTGACGGCAAAGACGGCTCGGCAACGCGGATGGCGTATCTCACCCTGCGGGACATGATCTTGACGGGCGAACTGCCCGCGGGCAAAAAGCTTAAGATCGAGGATCTTCGCACACTTCTGGCAACGGGTGCGTCGCCCGTCCGCGAGGCGCTCAGTTTGCTGACCTCGGACATGCTGGTCGAACGAATCGACCAGCGCGGGTTTCGGGCCGCCCCTGCCAGCATCGCCAATTTTGATGAGATTCTGTCGCTGCGCTGTGCCTTGGATGACAAGGCGCTGCGGCAGTCGATTGCGGCGGCCACATCGGTTTGGGAAGAGAGACTGGTGCTGTCACATCACCGCATGAATCGCACCGCAGCCAACGACCCTGCAAGTTTCGAAGACGCGCATAAGATGTTTCACATGACCCTTTTGGACAACTCCGGTTCGCCTATGTTAGAACGGTTCTGCAGCCAACTGTATGACCTGAACATTCGGTATCGCAATTTGGCGGCTGACGGGCCGGACTATAAAAAACGCGACATTCCGGCAGAACACCAAGCGATTTTGGACGCCGTCATCCGCCGCAAAGCTGATGAGGCATCGGCAGCCCTTTTGAACCATTACCGCCGCACCGGCGAATACCTGATGGGGCAATTGACCAACCTTTGATTTTGGCCCCCAGCAGTGGCCCCGCTTCCCAACGAAAAGAAAGGGCGCACCACCGCACGCCCTTTTTTTTGCGTCGGGCGTGATCACGCGTTCGGCACGATCTCTTGCCCCTCACGGGTCGCGGACATGTAAATCACGATGGCAACCATAGCAGATAGGAACATCGCGCTGGTGATGATGGTGCCAAAGCCAAGCCCGCCGTATTCACCAGGTTGCGACAGCAAATCCCCAAAAGACGCGCCAAGCGGACGGGTAAAAATATAGGCAATCCAAAAGGCCCAGACGCCGTCAAGTTTCAGGACATAGTAACCTGCGGTAATCGACGCAATGATCATGCCAAATAAGATGCCGGTTGCCATATAGCCCAGGGCGAAATGTTCGGCCACAAGGTCACCTGCCGCCGTTCCCAGCGCAAAGGTAAACAGGATGGCAAGCCAATAAAACATCTCGCGCTTTGTGGTAAAAATCGCGTGGATGGACAGCGTGCGCTCTGATGCGAACCAGACCGCAAAGGTCGCCGCTAAAGCGCCTGTAAAGAACAGGGTTGATGTGACCAGCGACACACCAAAGTTATCGACAAGGTTATCGGTGACAAGCGTGCCCACGATGCTGATCAACACCACGGCCAGCCAATAAGACCATGGCACATAGCGCTTTTGCGCGAATTGCAGCACCAATGCGCCGATCAGAATCGCCGCCATCAACAGCGATGTCATGGTTAGCCCAAGGCCAAGATTGACGGCAAGGTAATCGGCGGCCGTCTCGCCCATGGTCACGGCCATCAGCTTGATCAGCCAAAAATCAACAGTAACAGCAGGAACGCGATTATAGGCCAACGGTTGGGAAAATGCAGGACGGTTCATGTGAGTAATCCTTTCAAACGGCGATTATTTGGCAAGTAACGCAAGCGCTTGGGCGGAAAACCCATCCGCGCGGGCATCATCATCGGCGTTGCAGCGTTCCAACGCTTTGGTCTGAAAATCAGTAGCTTGCGCCAAAACATCGCCTGCAAGTTTGCCCGATGCCAACTCCGCAGCCACGTCTTTCAGCATCACCTCACAGGGCAAAGCGCGGCCGATTTCATCGGTGGTTGCGATGCCTGCAACGGTGGCCACGCCTTTGGGCGCATGGGTCGGCTGCAAGGACGGGTCGGCCAAGGCAATTTGCAAATCGGCCAATGTTCCGACCACGCTGCTTGCATCGGGGGTTTTGGCCCGCAGCGCCGAAAGGGCGGCATCGGCTGCATCATCAATATTGCCCCAATAGGCCTTGTTGATCGGGCGCAGGGTTCCGGCGGCCTCATCCCATGCGGATTCGAAATCAGTGATGCGCTTTTCGGCAGCGGTAAAATCGCCGGTGGCGCTGATGCTTTCCACATCATTGATGATAGTCACAAAGGCCGACATATCCCCAAGGTTTGGGCCTGCGGATGTGGCGGCCTGAACCGCAGCAGCGGGGGCCATCATCAGATAGAAGCCTGAAAATACAGCCACAGGCGCGGCAATCAGCGCAACACTAAGCATAAGGTTTCGCATTGTTTTGATCCTTGAGGGGAAAACGGTTTTGAAGGTTTACGCAGCGGGTTTGCCCGCTGATCGTTTGGGTCTAAGCGCCCGATCTAACCGGCCGCTGCCTGCTAGGTTACAACGCTGTAACCTTGCTGGGGCTAGTACGGCTTTCCGGCAGGTCGGGACCTGCGGACAGCCGCAGCGCCAAGGCCAAAACAACGGCAGAAGACAAGATAGCGGAAAACACCACATCGCTTAGGAAATGCGCCCCAACAACGATGCGGAGCGAAGAGCCGAACACCGCCAGCCCCCATATCGCCCAAAGCGACGGCACGCGCCATTTTGCCGCCAGCATTGGCACGAAAAACAGCGCAGCAAGGGTGGCGCAGGTGAACAACGCGCTGGTCTCGCCCGACACAAAGCTGCAGGCGCTGTGGCACTGCCCGCCCAATTCAAACGGAGAGGTAAACCCGAGCGTCCCGCCAAAGGCGTCGATATGATAGGGCCGCGCGCGCGCCCAAAGCGGCTTAATCATCCCGTTGACCAGCACAATCGGGATAATCAGATAGGCAAACGCGCTAAACCCGGCAATCTGGCAAAAGGCACCGCGCCCCTTTCCAGGAGCCTTACGCAGACGAATCACCAGCCAGCACGCAAGCAGCAACAAAATAGTCCCGTTTGTAACTATGATGAAAAATTGGCGCACATCTTCCCACAGCATACTTGGCCGCAGGGGAAATCCATTCGGGCCGCCAAACAACGCGCTGGTTGCAAGATCAAGGCGTGGAAACAGTGCAAACATGGCTATCGCCAGCACAAATGCCACGCCCACCCCATAAAGCCCACGGCGGGTGGCCGCGCGGTTAAAGCCAAAGCCCGAGGATGTCGTTAAGGTCTGCGCCATTCTAATGTCCGTTCAATTGTGTCTCGCAACCCTATGAAAGGATAAGATGCGTGGCGCATTAAGGAAAAGTTACAGTTTTGTAATCCGCGCGGTGCCACTGGCCGCCACAGACACATTGCAAATCTGTAATCCACCTGACAGGCAATTCAGTAAACTGCGCCCTATGCCTGCACAGCATGGGGGTGAAAGGACGCGATGACTAAGGATGATGAACACACCTGCGACAAAACCTGCGCCATGTTATAATGCCTCGAAGCGATCCGTCGTCAGCGCTTGCGCCGCCGAATCCAAAAAGAAAGAAGTGTTGATGAAAATACTCGTGCTGGAAGATGATAAAACCACCGGCCCCTACATCGCCGAAGGGTTGCGCGAAGAGGGGCATTCTGTCGATCTGTTCGCCAATGGGGCAGATGGTTTGGTGCAAGCGATGGTTGGCAGTTATGATGTTTTGGTCGTTGACCGGATGATGCCGGGCCTTGATGGCATAAGCCTTGTCAAAACCCTGCGCGGGGCGAAAAACCGCACGCCGGTCTTGTTTCTAACCGCAATGGGGGGCGTGGATGACCGGATTGAAGGGTTGAACGCAGGCGGCGATGATTACCTGATAAAGCCTTTTGCCTTTGGTGAACTTTCTGCACGCATCAACGCCCTTGGCCGCCGCCCCCAAATGGCCGAAGAACCAACAATCTTGCGCGCCCGTGATCTGGAACTGAACCTTTTAACCCGCAAAGTCACCCGCGCGGGCAAATCCATTGATTTGCTGCCGCGCGAATTTGCATTGCTAGAGGTGCTGCTGCGCCGCAAGGGCCGCGTGCAAACCCGCACCATGCTGCTCGAATCCGTTTGGGACATTCATTTTGACCCGCAAACGAACGTGGTCGAAACCCATGTCAGCCGCTTGCGCGCCAAGGTAGACAAACCGTTTGATGTGGATCTGATCGAAACGCTGCGCGGTTCCGGCTATCGGATTGATGCGGCATGACCCCCCGCCGCATCGTTGTTTCAACGCCTTTGCGTTTGACGGGCATCTTGATTGCCGTCTTTCTAGCGCTATTGTTGATTAGCTTTGCCGCGTCTTATCTGGTCATTCGCAACAGTTTTGACGCGGAGCTGCGGGACCAGATAGAGCAGCGAACCAGCCTTTACAGCACCATGCCCGCCGCAGATTTTTTGACCCAGCTTTCCCAAGATATTGCCGCAGCAGACCCCGAAACCATTATTCTGGATTACACGCCCACCAATGGCCCCCGCCTGTCAAATGTTGAGAACATGCCACCCGTTCAAACCCTGACCGTGGTGGCGGAGGGCGCGATTAGCGGCAAAGGCGTCGAAGACAGCTACCTTGCTGAAAATTTCGCCATCGCGGGCGGGCGTCTGACAATCGCCCTTAGCCGCGCGCAACTGGTTGATACAGGCGAGATTTTTTTAACAGTTCTGGCAATCTGCTTGCTGCCGACCCTTGCAATTTCGGCGGCAGTCGGCCTGTACTTTGCCAAAGATGCCAACGCGCGGATTACGGCAATCAGCGACATGTTACAGCGGTTCGGGCTGGGGGATCTCTCGGCCCGCGTCGCCCTTAACCCTGCCGAGCACGATGACCTGTCCGAGATTGGCCTCGCGGTAAACCATATGGCCGCCGCACAAGAGGCCGCGATGGCCGCCCTAAAGCAAGCGACCACCGACATTGCCCACGACCTGAAAACCCCAATTCAGCGCGTGGCCCTGACGCTGGACCGCCTGCAAAACCGGACCAACCTGTCGCCAGATCAGGCCGCATTTGTTGCGTCTGCGCTGGATGAAACCGACCGCATCGCCAAAACCTTTGACGCGCTGCTGCGCATTGCCCAGATCGAAGGCGGCACTTTGCGGGAACGGTTTCAACCTGTCGACCTCAGCGCCTTGGCCGCCGATTTCGTCGATGTGTTTGAGGCCTCGGCCGAAGAAAGCGGCCACACGCTGCGACTGGTGGCCGAAGCAGGGGCGATGGTTTCGGGCGATCGTGATTTACTGGGCCAAGTCATCGCCAATCTGATTGAAAACGGGTTGCGGCATGTGCCTGCGGGCGGTGACATTGCGGTTATGGTTGAAAAGACACGGGCGGGTATTGCGTTGCGCGTGGCAGATAACGGCCCCGGCATTCCGGCGCAGGAGTGCAGCAACGTCTTGCGACGCCTCTACCGTTTGGAAAGCAGCCGCACCACTGCAGGCAACGGCTTAGGGTTAAGCATGGTTGCAGCAATCAGTGATCTGCATGGCGCAGAGCTAATCTTATCCGACAACGCGCCGGGTTTGGGTGTCTCTCTGCTTTTCCCCAAAACCACATGACCGCGCCACCTGCCCCGATAAAGTGCTAAATCCGGGTCATCCTGCAAAACGCCTCTCATCCGTTTCCAAATATCCCTGCCAGAGGCCGCATTTTTGAAAAAAATGCGTCACATCTCCAGCGTTTGCGCAATCCGCGCTGCCAATTTTTGCGCGACCTCCGCCTTGCCCATCCGTGGCCAACTTTCGGCCCCACTGTCCGAGATTACCGTCACCGCATTCTCGGCACCGCCCATGATCCCCGTTGCGGGCGAAACATCATTGGCAACAATCCAATCACAGCCCTTGCGCAAACGTTTGGCCGTAGCATGGGCGATCACATCATCCGTCTCGGCGGCAAAGCCGACCACCAACGCCGGACGGCCGGTTTTCATCTGTGAAACCCGCGCCAAAATATCCGGGTTCTCAGAAAATTCCAACGCGGGCGCCTTGCCAGACCCATCTTTTTTCATTTTATGCCCTGCCGCATTGGCCACCCGCCAATCGGCCACCGCCGCGGCAAACACGGCCGCGTCGGCAGGCAGGCCCGCCTCGACCGCTGCCAACATTTGCGCCGCTGTTTCAACGCGCTGCACTATGACGCCTTCGGGCACGGGCACCGTTGCCGGACCCGTTACAAAGGTCACCTTTGCTCCCAAATCGCGCAAGGCCGCCGCAATCGCCGTACCTTGGGCACCCGAAGACCGGTTCGCGATATAGCGCACCGGATCAATCGGTTCATGCGTTGGCCCCGACGTCACCAGAATATGCTTGCCCGCCAATGGCCCCAGCGTAAAGTTGGCCTCAATCGCGGCCACAATTTCCAGCGGCTCGGCCATCCGCCCAGGCCCGTATTCACCGCAGGCCATGTCGCCGTCATTCGGGCCAATGATGCGAATACCATCGCCGCGCAGCGTGGCCAAATTGCGCTGGGTCGCGGCGTGTTGCCACATCCGCACATTCATCGCAGGCGCAATTAACACAGGCGTATCGGTCGCCAAAAGCAGCGTAGAGGCCAGATCATCCGCCCGCCCGTGCGCCATTTTCGCCATCAAATCCGCCGTTGCAGGGGCCACCACGATTAAATCGGCCGATCGAGACAGCTGAATATGCCCCATCTCGGCCTCATCCGTCAGGTCGAACAAATCGCGGTAGAGTTTTGACCCTGCCAGCGCCGACACGGAAAGGGGCGTCACGAACTGCTCACCCGCGCGCGTCAGTACTGGCGTCACACTCGCCCCGCGTTCACGCAGACGCCGAATAAGATCAAGCGACTTAAAGGCCGCGATTCCGCCGCCGATAACCAATAAAATGCGTTTGCCTGCCAACATGGGTATTCCGTCCGTTCTTAAGTTGGATCCACCCTAGCGCCTATTCTGACCGCTGTGAAACGGTTTTGCGAAACGCCAAGGAGGGGCCTTGCGCCCTCTTGGCCTGACGGCCAATCCACCAAAGGCGCCATTTTTGAAAGAATGCACCGATCACGATCTTTGAGCCGAACAGAAAGCGATTAAGGTTTTTGGAACGCCTTGCACGGGTCTTCGCGTGGGGTCGGTGCCGTCACGATCCAACGGTCAAAGGGCGGCGCGTCATTCGCCTCGCCTTCCAATTGCCCAATGCTGAACACTGTCACATCGGGTGCTGCCACTGCCAGTGCTGCGGGAATGCCGCGCAACCGGTCTGCGTGGCCAGAACCGGTAATCACTACTACTGGCCCACCGGTATCATGCAATGCGGCCAGTGCCATTTTGGCAAAGGCGGCGTCGCGCAGACGCTGCGCTTCGACCATCCCCGATAGCATTTCGACCGGTAGAGCATCGCAATGGGCGGCCATCTGATCCGCCTCGCGCGCGGATTGCTCGGAAGCGAGTAAGGGTTTTCCAAGACCATAGAGTGCGGCATCGGTGCCAAACACAGCAGCCGCGCCGTCATTAATCGCGCGGCGTACATCGTTGCGGTCCAGCGCCGCGCCATAGATATTGGCGTCCCCCAAGGCGGTAAAGATTGGGTAATACATCGAAAATGCAGGCCAGCCTGTGCCGTCCCAGCCCAAAGCGGCCTGAAGTTCACCCTCATCGGTGCGGCTTACGCCTTGTTTTAATTTTACCTGCGCCGAGATTACCTGCGCAGGCGTTAACATCTCAAACACCACAGCCTTGGGGGCCCAGCGCGCGACCAGTGTTGCTTGGGTCAGGTGGTGGGTTGGGTTGTCATGGATTTCGCCCAAGATCACGATCTGGGCTGGTGCCATGGTAGGCAGATCCGCAACGCCCACCTGTTGCGCAAGCGCAAATCCCCCAAGAACCGAGGCAACAGCCGCCAAAAAGATCGTGTTATATGTCATCACAAGAAATGATGCACCTCGCGGCTGCGGGTTTCAAGACTGCGCCGCAGCTTTACATAGGCCGCAGCTTCCAACTGCCGCACCCGCTCTTTTGACAGGCCGAGTTCAGCGCCGAGCGCCTCTAGCGTGCGGCCTTCTTCGCGCAGTTTGCGCTCAGTAATAATGAACCGTTCACGCGGGGCCAAATCGCCCATGGCGCCAATCAACCAATCGCGCAAATGCGCACGGTCGTGGCTATCTTCGACCACGTCAGCGGCCTGCACGCCGTCATCTTCCAGAGCATCAATCCACTCACGCCCTTCATCCTCGGACGATTGTGTGGCGTTCAACGAATAATCCGAACCGCCAAGCCGCCCGTCCATCATTTCAACATCTTGCACCGACACGCCAATTTCGCTGGCCACTTTGGCGCGCAATTGATGCCCGTCAAGCACCTCACCTCGTTTTCCCGCTTCACGCTCGACCTTGGCCTGCACACGGCGCAGGTTGAAAAACAGCGCCTTTTGGCTGCTGGTTGACCCTGTCCGCACCAAAGACCAATCGCGCATCACATAATCCTGAATGCTCGCCTTGATCCACCACATCGCATATGTCGAAAACCGCACTCCACGGTCTGGATCAAACTTTTCAGCCGCTTTCATAAGGCCCAAAGACGCCTCTTGAATCAGATCATTCATCGGCGCGCCATAGCGGCGAAACTTGGACGCCATGCTGATCGCCAGCCGCATATAGGCCGTGATCAACCGGTGCAGCGCTGCCTCATCGCGGTGGTCGCGCCACGCATAGGCCAAACGCAACTCTGTCTCAGCATCCAAAAGTTCCGCCTTCATCGCTTGGCGTGACATTGTTTGATCGCTATATCCGGCCTGTGCCATTCTACTTCCCCAAGAGTTAACACTTTTATACTGTTTCTACGCAGCCCCCCGTCGATTGGATCAATCCGAGTGCCAAAAAATACGCTCCACGCCCTTACAATCGTCACAGGTGGCGCTAAGTCAGGCAAATCACGATATGCAGAGGGGATCGTGATCGCCACGGACCGACCGCGCTTCTACATCGCCACGGCGCAGGCTTGGGATGCTGAAATGCAGGCCAAAGTCGCTGCCCACCGCAAAGATCGCGGCGACAATTGGCACACGATTGAGGCCCCGCGCGATGTTGCGGCAGCCCTTGCGCAGGCCCCCGCAGAGGCCGTGGTGCTGCTAGATTGCGCCACGATGTGGCTGACCAATTGCATGTTGGCAGATGCCGATCTGGCGGATGAGTCGGCCACCCTGCTCACAGCGCTCGCCGCCTGCGCCGCCCCCGTTGTGGTGGTCACGAATGAGGTAGGCTGGTCAATCGTGCCAGATAACCCCCTCGCGCGGCGGTTTCAAAATGCCCAAGGCCAGCTTAATCAACAGCTTGCCGCCCAAGCCGACCGCGTTATCGCCGTCATCTCTGGCCTGCCATTGGCCTTAAAAGGAGCGCTATGACCAAGTTTCATTTCGTCCGCCACGGGCCGACCCATGCCAAAACGCTTGTCGGCTGGTCCGATTTGCCCGCCGATTTGTCTGATACTGCTGCCATCGCGCGGCTCTCGGATCACCTGCCCGATGCGCCCGTCATCTCGTCTACCCTGCTGCGTGCCACCGCCACCGCGGATGCCATTCAGGGGCGCCGCCCCCGCCTGCCACATGACGCTGACTTGCGCGAAATTCACTTTGGCGACTGGGAGTTACAGCATTTCACCGAAGTCGAGGACCAAGCACGCATCCGCCGCTTTTGGGAGGAACCCGGCTCCATCGCCCCGCCAAATGGCGAAAGTTGGGATGTGGTTTGCGCCCGCGTGAACACCGCGATAGACCGCCTGATGGCCCATGATACCATCATCATCGTCGCCCATTTCGGCGTGATCCTGACACAGGTGCAGCGTGCCCTTGGCATTGGCGGCTATGAGGCGTTCAGCCATAAGATCGACAACCTGTCCGTCACTGACATCACCTATGACGGCGCGTGGTCTGCCGGCCGCATCAATCACATTCCGTGATGGATCGGCGCACAAACCAGCGTTTTTCTTATCGTATCGCCGCCGCTAAAACACCGTGAACCCCGCCCATAAGGATACGAAAATGACCTACGACCTTGCCATCGGTGATCGCGCCTATTCTAGCTGGAGCCTGCGTGGCTGGCTGCTGTTTGATGCCTTTGGCATCCCGGTCAAAACCCAAGCGGCGCGGCTTTATACCGATGAATTGCCCCAGCTCTTGGCGCATTTTCAACCCGCCCGCACCGTCCCCGTGATGCGCACGCCCGACGGTGTTGTCATCCCCGACAGCCTTGCCATGGCCGAGGAACTGGCCTCGCGTCACCCCGATGCTGGCCTGTTGCCAAGCAATCCGGCGGCCCGCGCCGTGGCCCGTGCTTTGATGGCCGAAATGCACGCAGGTTTTACCGCCCTGCGCAGCCATTGCCCAATGAACCTGCGCGTCAGCTATAGTGATTGTCAGCCCTCCGAGGCGGTGATCGCCGATCTTACCCGCCTGCAATCGCTCTGGGCTTGGGCGCGTGCCCAAACCGGCAGCAAAACCCCGTGGCTCTGCGGTAATTACTGCGCCGCCGATGCATTTTTTGCCCCCGTTGCGGGCCGCATTGCAGGCTATAACCTGCCTGTAGGCAATGACGCCGCCGCCTATGTCGCAGCTCATCTGGCGCACCCCTCGTTCCGCCAATGGCGTGCCATGGGCCACGCGGACGGTGCCGACCAAGACAATTACTTCCGCACTTACCCCCGTGGCCCATGGCCAGGCCCCACTCCGCTTGCTGCCAAAGCCGTGGAAACCGGCCCATCTGTTAACACCACCTGCCCATATTCCGGCGCCCCTGTGACGCATTTCATGGAGTTAGATGGCCGCATTTGGGGCTTTTGTAACGGCTTTTGCCGCGATAAAACCGTAGCCGACCCGCAGGCTTGGCCAAAATTCATGGCCCTCTATGATTCTTAAAATCGTTTACACTTCGTAAACCATTGCCCCGCTACTGATTAACTAAGGTTAACAGGAGTCGGGCAATGGTCGCACGGGCCTATACAGTCGCGTTTGAGGGCGTCGAGGCGCGGATGGTCGAGGTGCAATGCGCCCTTGCGCCAGGATTGCCGCATTTCGGCATCGTCGGGTTGCCCGACAAGGCCGTGTCCGAGGCCCGCGAACGCGTCCGCGCGGCCCTTGCCTCAATGTCCATCGCCCTGCCGTCAAAACGTATCACTGTTAACCTTTCCCCCGCCGATCTGCCCAAGGAAGGCTCGCATTTTGACCTGCCGATAGCACTCGCCCTGCTGGCCGCACTCGAAATCATCCCCCGCGATGCTGTCGAAAACACGGTGGCACTGGGCGAGCTTTCCCTCGACGGCCGCCTCGTTCCTGTCATCGGCGCACTCCCCGCCGCCATGGCCGCCGCCGAGGAAGACCGCAGCCTGCTGTGCCCCCGCGCCTGCGGCCCCGAGGCGGCATGGGTCGGGGCCACCCAAGTTCTTGGTGCCGCGACACTCGACGAAGTCGTGCGCCACTATACCGGCCAAAGCCCGATCACTCCGGCCGAGGCGGGTGAGGTGCAATCCCAAGGCCACAACCGCGATTTCGCCGATGTCAAAGGCCAGGAACGCGCGAAACGCGCGTTGGAAATCGCCGCAGCCGGACGTCATCACCTTTTGCTGGTAGGCTCCCCCGGCTCTGGCAAATCCATGCTCGCCGCCCGATTGCCCAGCATTTTGCCGCCTCTTTCGGCAACCGAGGCGCTCGAAACCTCAATGATCCACTCACTCGCGGGGCTGCTGTCTGAAGGCGGCATATCGCGTCAACGACCATTCTGCGAACCGCATCACACCGCGTCCATGGCGGCAATCGTCGGCGGCGGGCGCGGCGCAAAACCGGGGCAAATCAGCCTTGCCCATAATGGCGTGCTGTTCATGGATGAGTTTCCCGAATTTCCCCGCAACGTGCTGGAAACCCTGCGCCAACCGTTAGAGAATGGTGAAGTGGTAGTCGCCCGCGCCAATGCGCATATCCGTTACCCCTGTCGTTTTTTGTTGGTTGCCGCCGCGAACCCGTGCAAATGTGGCTATCTGGCAGACCCCGCCCGCGCCTGCGCCCGTGTTCCCCTGTGTGGCGAAGACTACCTCGGCCGGATTTCTGGCCCGTTGATGGACCGCTTCGATCTGCGGGTCGAGGTGCCGCCCGTCGCCTATTCCGATCTTGACCTCCCCGGCACGGGCGACAGCTCGGCCACCATTGCCGCCCGTGTGGCGGCCGCCCGCGCCGTGCAAACCAAACGCTATGCAGGTTTGCCTGACGTTCGGGTCAATGCCGAGGCCGAGGGCGCTTTGCTCGACGATATTGCCAAACCTGATGCGGACGGCAAGGCCCTATTAGCCCGCGTCGCCGAACGTTTTGGCCTCTCGGCGCGCGGCTATCACCGCGTCTTGCGAGTCGCCCGCACCGTCGCCGATCTTGACCATTCCACCGGCGTCCACAGCCCCCATATCGCCGAAGCTGTCAGCTTTCGCCTTGCGATTGGGCACAGTGAAAAATAGGCGCATCAGAACAGGCCTTTCCGGCGATGCTGACTTTGCACAGCCTTACCCAATATTTGGACCCGTGCTTGGCTGGGCCTGGCCCAGCTTTGGCCTGCCCCTTACAAAGCAGGATAGGCAAACAGCAGCGCCACAAAAACCAAACGGTCAAATCACGCCGAAACCTAAGCCCGCTTTGCCTCAAGCACCTCCCAGATTTTGGCGGCGGTATTGGTGCCATCGAATCGCTCCAACTCCTGTATGCCAGTGGGAGAGGTTACATTGATCTCGGTCAACCAATCGCCGATAACATCGATCCCCACGAAAACCTGACCATTGTCTCGCAACGTCGGTCCGATCCTCTCACAAATCTCGCGGTCACGCGCGGTCAGCTCCACTTTTTCGGCACGCCCGCCGACATGCATATTCGACCGCGTCTCACCCGGTTGCGGCACGCGGTTAATCGCGCCGACCGGCTCGCCGTTCACCAAAATCACCCGTTTGTCGCCCTTGGAAACAGCAGGCAAAAACTTCTGCGCGATCAAAGGCTCGCGGTTAATCCCCGAAAACAGCTCGTGTAAAGAAGACAGGTTGCGATCATCAGGTCCCAAGCGAAACACCCCCGCCCCGCCATTTCCATAAAGCGGTTTCAGAATAATATCGCCATGTTCCGCCTTGAACTCACGAATCATCGCCAAATCCCGCGCGATCAGTGTCGGCGGCGTTAAATCCGGAAAGCGCAAAACCAACAGTTTTTCCGGAAAGTTACGCACCCAAAACGGATCATTGACCACCAAAGTCTTGGGGTGGATCATATCCAGTATATGGGTTGTTGTTATATAACCCATGTCAAACGGCGGGTCTTGGCGCAGCCACACAACGTCAAAATCAGCGAGATCAACCTCAATCTCGTCGCCATAACTTACATGGTTTCCCTTCTCACGGCGCAACTCAATCGCATAACCACGCGCAACAACGCGCCCCTCACGATACGCCAATTTATCAGGCGTATAGAAGAAAAGAGAATGCCCCCGCACCTGCGCCTCAAAGGCGATCCGAAAGGTACTATCGGCGTCAATGTTCACAGATCCGATCGGATCCATCTGCAAAGCGACTTTAAGGCTCATGGCGCATCCTTTTATGTGACGTCCCTACTTGCCGTATGGTTTCACGCCTTGCAATCCATCATCACGAAATGTTTTTAGCCTTGGAATGCATTTTCCAACACTTCAATGCGCCCATACGCATCCACGAGCGCCACATCAAACCGGCATTCCGTCGCTTGCCCTGCCGGCTCACCAGCCAAAAACTCGGCCGCTGCTGCATAAATCCGCACCATTTGCCGAGAGGTCAAACGCGCCGCGGCCTTGGCATGTGTGGCTGCCTTTTTCACCTCGACAAAAACAATGGCAGCCCCATCGCGCATGATCAAATCAATCTCCCCCGAAACACCCCGCCACCGCGTTTCTGCCAAAACTTGGCCACCCTCAAAATACCGCCGTGCCACAGCATCCTCGGCCGCAAGCCCCGCCCGATAAGAAACCAATCCACTCATTCTTCGTCCTTTTCCTGATTTAACCGCAACGCAAGTTGGTACACGTCACGTTTTGGCAAACTCAGCTCAAGCGCCACATCGGCAGCAGCATCCTTGACTGATTTCTCAGCCAAAACAGCCCGCAACCGATCTTCGATACTGCTGGCATCCAACTTTTGCGCAACAGACCGTCCAACCAAAACAACAATTTCACCTTTCACAGCCCTGCCATCAAATGCGCGCACCAAGTCGCCCAAACTGCCGCGCGTCACCTCTTCGAATCGCTTGGTCAGTTCGCGGCACACCACCGCTTCACGCTCTTCCCCCCAAAGATCCAACATTTCACCTAATAATCGGTTAATTCTCTTCGGCGATTCGTAAAGAATTAGTGTCGCTTGCACGTCACCCAGCTCTTTCAGCATCTTTGCCCGCGCCCCTGCTTGTGTGGGCGCAAAGCCTGCAAACAGAAACCGGTCACTTGGCAGGCCCGAAACCGTCAGTGCCGCCAACACGGCCGAGGCACCAGGGGCCGCCAAAACCGTCAATCCTTCGGCAATCGCCGCGCGCCCCAACTGAAACCCAGGGTCGGCGACCAAAGGCGTCCCCGCCTCGGAGGCATAGGCGACAGACTTTCCTTCAGCCAGCGCGCGCAACAGCTTGGGCCGCATCATTTCACCGTTATGGTCATGATAAGCAAAGACATGCCGATCCCCCAGCGCCACACCGTGGATCTCCATCAGGTGCCGCAACGTCCGCGTATCTTCGGCTGCCAACACATCGGCCTTGGCCAAAATGTCCAATCCTCGCAAGGTTATATCCCGTGCTGCGCCAATCGGGGTTGACACAAAATACAATCCCGGTGCCAGCGGCCTTGGGTCGGGCCGAAACGCGCCGACCTTGTAAATTTCACCCGATGCATCACTTTGCTCAGAACTCATCGACCTGCCCCCTTCGAAAGTTTACTTCATTCCCCGAACCGCATAGGGTTATCCCGTCTGCTGTACCACCGGAATAAGGGTCCCGTATGTTGTCGTTTTTAGAATCCGCCCGCAAGTCATTGAAAGCTGTTGCTGTTGCGACGGCGACCTTGGCCGTTGCAGCCTGTCAACCTGTCAGCGTGGGGGGCGGCGCTGGCCCTTCGATTGATACGACGGCTGCGGTGCCTGTTGCACTTTTGGTCCCCAGTGGTTCGGGTTCGGCGGGTGATGACGTTCTGGCGCGGTCTTTGGAAAATGCCGCACGCCTGGCGATTGCCGACCTTGGCGATGTCAAAATCGATCTTCGGGTTTACAGCACAGCCGGCAAACCCGCTGGCGCCCAGGCTGCCGCTATCAGAGCCGTTGATGAAGGCGCAAAAATTATCCTTGGCCCCGTTTTTGCCCAAAATGCCAATGCGGCAGGTGTGGCTGTTGCCTCTCGCGGTGTGAACGTTCTGTCATTTTCGAACAACACTGATATCGCTGGCGGTAACGTCTTTGTCCTTGGGCCAACCTTTCAAAACACCGCCGATCGGCTTGCGTCTTTTGCCGTTGGCCAAGGCAAGCGCAACATCATGGTCGTGAATGACCGCACTGCCGCGGGTGAAACCGGGCGTGCGGCGATTGAACGTGGCGTTGCCAATGCAGGTGGCTCGGTCGTGGGGCGTGTGGCGTATGAGTTCTCGCAAAACGGCATCGTCAATGCAGCCCCCGAAATTGCGGCACAGGTCCGCAGCTCGGGTGCGCAGGCTGTGTTTATGACGGCCGATACCGCTGGCGCATTGCCCTTGCTGACACAACTTTTGCGTGACAACCGGATTGACCCCTCGGTCGCCCAGTTTATCGGCTTGACACGTTGGGATATTCCGACGGCAACCACATCCCTGCCCGGCGTCCAAGGCGGCTGGTTCGCGATGCCCGATCCGGCACTGTATCAGCAATTCCAAAACCGCTACCAAGCCGCCTTTGGCGAGCAGCCTCATCCGATTGCAGGGCTTGCCTATGATGGCATTGCCGCCATTGGTGCTTTGGTCAAACAGGGCAATTCCGGTGCGCTGACAACGCAAGCGCTGACACAAGCCTCGGGTTTTGTCGGCGTCAGTGGCATCTTCCGCCTGCGCGGTGATGGCACCAATGAACGTGGTCTGGCCGTAGCACAGATCCGCAACAATCAGGTGGTTATCATTGATGCCGCCCCTCGCAGCTTTGGCGGTGCTGGGTTCTAACCCAGCCCACCACTTAGACGGATACATCCTATGCCCCGCACAAAAGCGGCCCAAGCCATACCCGCCGGACCTTCGGCGGGTATCCCCTTTCCCAGCTTGCCCGATCTTGGCTTTGATGACCTGATCCTGCCGCCCGATCAGATCGTTGATCCCCAAGCCCTGTTTGATCGCATTGGGGCCGACATCACCAATGCCGAACAAAGCGCCGGGCGCGAGGCCCGCGCCATTGCCGTGCAGCACATGGCCGAGGCCCGCACAGCCGCCAACGCGCGGCTTGAACAGGCGTTCTTGCAAAACCCGCGCGAGGCCCGCGGCCTTATCCGCGCGAATGCTTGGCTGACCGACCGGATCGTCAGCACAGCATTGCAGGTGGCCACCACATATCTGCACCCTTTGCCCAACCCCACCGAATCCGAGCGCATCGCCGTTGTCGCTGTGGGTGGCTATGGCCGCGCCGAAATGGCACCGCATTCAGATGTCGACCTGCTGTTTCTGACCCCGTACAAGGTAACCCCTTGGGCGGAATCGGTCATCGAATCCATGCTCTATATGCTGTGGGATTTGAAACTCAAGGTCGGCCATTCCACCCGCACCGTGCGCGATTGTATCCGCCTTGCACGCGAAGATATTACCATCCGCACCGCCCTGCTGGAACGCCGCTTTCTGGCTGGCGAAGAGCCACTGGCCCAAGATCTGCGCACCAAGCTGTGGTCCGAGCTGTTTCGCAAAACCGGTCCCGAGTTTATTGAGGCCAAACTGATCGAACGAGCCGAGCGTCACAAACGCCAAGGCGGCCAGCGCTATGTTCTGGAACCCAATGTCAAAGAGGGCAAAGGCGGCCTTCGCGATCTGCAAACCCTGTATTGGATCGGCAAGTACCTGCACGAAGTTCGCACCGCCTCGGGGCTGGTGCAAGCAGGGCTGCTGACCCAAGATGAATATGACATCTTTGCCACCGCCGAAAATTTCCTCTGGGATGTGCGCTGTCATTTGCACTACATCACCAACCGGGCGATGGACCAGCTGACCTTTGACCTGCAAGTCGAAGTCGCGGCCCGCATGGGCTATACCGATACCACAGGCCGCCGCGCCGTTGAATATTTCATGCAAGACTACTTTCGCCACGCCACCCGCGTGGGCGAGCTGACGCGCATCTTTTTGACCCAACTTGAGGCGCGCCACGCCAAATCCGAACCCGCGCTGATCGGCCTGTTCCGCCGCCGCAAAAAGCTGAAATACGGCTTTGCGCTGGAACAAGGCCGCATCGTTTTTGGCACCGGCGGTGATTTCAAAGCCGATCCGCTGAACCTTATCCGCATCTTTGAGGAGGCGCTGCGCACCGGCTATTTGATCCACCCCGTTGCCATGCGCGCGATCACCGCCAACCTGCACCTGATTGACGAAGATCTGCGCACCAACCGCGAAACCCTGCGCATCTTTCACGATCTGTTGCTAAAGCACGGCAACCCCGAACGCAGCCTGCGCCGGATGAACGAGCTTGGCGTGCTGTCGGCCATTATCCCCGAGTTTGAGCCGATCGTGGCGATGATGCAGTTCAACGTCTATCACCACTACACTGTGGATGAGCATACGATACAAACCATTTCCACCCTCGCGCAGATTGAACGGGGCGAGTTGATCGAAGAGCTGCCGCTGTCGTCAAACATCCTAAAAGAAGGCGTCAACCGCAAGGTCATCTACACCGCCCTGCTGTTGCATGACATCGGCAAAGGCCGCCCCGAAGACCACTCGATCCTTGGCGCGCAAATCGCCCGCAAAGTCGCCCCCCGCCTTGGCCTGAACGCCGAGGAATGTGAAACCGTAGAATGGCTGGTGCGTTATCACCTGCTCATGTCAGATGTCGCGCAAAAGCGTGATCTGTCCGACCCGCGTACCGTGCGCGACTTTGCCAAGCTGGTGAAAACCCGCAAGCGGCTTGATCTGCTGTGCGTGCTGACGGTATGCGATATTCGCGGCGTTGGGCCGGGAACATGGAACAACTGGAAGGCGATGCTGCTGCGCCAGCTGTACCGTGATACCACCACCGCGCTGGAAAGCGGGCTGGAAACCCTGAACCGCGAAAACCGCGCCGATGCCGCCAAAAAACTGCTGCGCGAAAAGCTGTCTGCATGGGATGCCAAAGCTATCCGCGCCGAACTGAGCCGCCACTACCCCGCCTATTGGCAAGGGCTGCCGACCGAGACCCAAGCCGTCTTTGCCACGATGCTGCAAAACATCACCCCTGATGAGATCCGCATCGACCTGCACCCCGATGCCGACCGTGATGCCACCCGCGCCGCCTTTGCGCTGGCTGATCACCCCGGTATTTTCTCGCGCCTTGCCGGTGCCTTGGCACTGGTCGGCGCGAACGTGGTCGATGCCCGCACCTACACGTCCAAAGATGGCTGGGCCACCGCCGTTTTCTGGCTACAAGACAGTGAGGGCCACCCGTATGAGGCTGCCCGCCTGCCCCGCCTGCGCAGCATGATCGAGAAAACGCTGAAAGGCGAAGTTGTCGCCCGCGATGCGCTAAAAGACCGCGACAAGGTGAAAAAGCGCGAACGCGAGTTCCGCTTTCCGACCCATATCACCTTTGATAACGAAGGCTCTGAAATCTATACGATTATCGAGGTCGATACCCGCGACCGCCCTGGCCTTCTCTACGATCTGACGCGCACGCTGGCGGCCAATAACATCTATATTGCCTCTGCTGTGATCGCGACCTTTGGCGCGCAAGTGGTCGACAGCTTTTATGTCAAAGACATGTTTGGCCTGAAACTGCACACCACGGGCAAACAAGAGGCGTTGGAACGCAAACTACGCCAAGCCATCATTGATGGTGTCGAGAGGGCAAAAACATGACGCCAATCAAATTGGTTTCCGGCTTCCTCACCGTGGGGGGCTGGACGCTGGCCAGCCGTGGGGTGGGCTTTATCCGCGATGTGATGATGGCGGCCTATCTGGGCACCGGCCCCATGGCCGAGGCGTTTTTGATCGCGTTCTCCCTGCCCAACATGTTTCGCCGCTTTTTCGCCGAGGGCGCGTTTAACATGGCCTTTGTGCCCCTGTTTGCCAAAAAGCTAGAGGCGGGCGACGATCCGCACGGCTTTGCCCGCGATGCGTTTTCGGCCTTGGGCGCGATATTGATTGTATTCACCATCATCGGCACCATCGCGATGCCCGCACTGGTCTGGGCGATGGCGTCGGGCTTTGTCGGCGATGCGCGGTTTGATCTGGCGGTGGAATACGGGCGCATCAGCTTTGTCTATATCCTGTTCATCTCGCTTGTCGCACTGCTCTCGGGGGTGCTAACCACGCTTGGCCACTTTACCGAAGCCTCGTTTGTGCCGGTCCTGCTGAACCTGATCTTTATCGCGGCGATGCTTATCGCGGGGTATATGGGCTGGGATATGGGCATCACGCTGGCATGGACTGTGCCAGTCACGGGCGTGGCACAGTTTGCCTTTGCATGGTTCTGGGCGCGCAAAGCAGGCTTTGCCCTGACGCCCCGCTGGCCCCGTGTAACCCCCGAATTGAAACGCCTTGCCTACATCGCAGCGCCCGCCGTACTGGCCGGCGGCGTGGTGCAGATAAACCTGCTGGTGGGTCGGCAAGTCGCGTCGTTCACCGAAGGCGCGGTGGCGTGGCTTAGCTATGCCGACCGGCTGTACCAACTGCCGTTGGGCGTTGTCGGCATTGCCATCGGCACCGTTTTGCTGCCCGACCTGTCACGCCGCCTGCGCGCGGGGGATGAGGCTGGTGGCCAAAACAGTTACAACCGCGGCACCGAATTTGCACTGGCATTGACGATTCCCTCGGCGGTGGCGCTGGTGGTTATCGCCAATCCCCTGATTTCAGTTCTGTTTGAGCGCGGCGCATTTGATGTGTCAGACACCAACCCAACCGCATTGGCGCTGGCCATTTACGGCATCGGCCTGCCCGCATTCGTTCTGCAAAAAGTGCTGCAACCCCTCTACTACGCCCGCGAAGACAGCCGCCGACCGTTCTATTTTGCGGTGATGTCGATGATCGTTAACCTTGCGATTGCAGTGGGGCTGTTGCCGATTATCGGCTTTGCTGCCGCTGCATGGGCCACCACGCTGTCCGGCTGGGTCATGGCGCTGCAACTGTGGAACGGAGCGCGCAAAATGGGTCAGGCTGCACAATTTGACGCCCGCCTGCGCCGCCGCACCCCGCGTATCATTGCTGCCGCCCTGCTGATGGGTGCCACGCTGTTCGGCATGTCTGTGCTGCTAGATCCGGCCTTGCATACCCCCGGCTGGCGCTATGGCGCGCTGTTGATGCTCATCGCCTCGGGCGCGATCAGCTATTTCGGCTTTGGTTCCGCCATCGGTGCCTTTGCCATGTCTGATTTCACCGGTTCTCTGCGCCGCAAACGCGGCTAAGGGCCTCTCCCGCCATTCGTTGACGCATGCGCGTCGCCTCAATGTTGGGCCCGGCCGCAAACCTAACGGTTTGCGGCGACAGCACTTGTGAAACACCGCTCCCTAAGCTGCATCATCACGCGACCCAACGGCATTAAAAAAGCGGCGGCAAAAGTTTCCCCTTCGCCGCCGCCCCTGTTTTTAGCCGTTCAAAACGACCCTTCCCAACCCCTTAGGCCGGATCTGCGATCACATCCTGCCGCTGCTGGCCCAAGCCCTCAATCGACAGCTCGATCACATCGCCAGCTTTCAAATATTGCGGCGGCTTCATACCCATCCCAACACCCGGAGGAGTGCCAGTTGAAATCACATCACCCGGATGCAGCGTCATAAACTGGCTGAGATAGGCCACCACATGCGCGACCCCGTAAACCATGGTTTTTGAGGAGCCGTTCTGCATTTTCTTGCCATTCACGGTCAGCCACATGCTGAGGTTTTGCGGGTCTGCAACCTCATCCCGCGTCACCAAATACGGGCCGATCTGGCCAAAATTGTCGCACGATTTGCCCTTGGTCCACTGCCCTGCGCGCTCGGTCTGAAACGCCCGCTCGGACACATCGTTTGACACGCAATAGCCTGCGACATAGTTCATCGCATCGGCCTCGGTCACATATTTACACTTGGTGCCGATAATCACACCCAGCTCAACCTCCCAATCAGTCTTTTCCGAACCACGCGGGATAATTACGGGATCATTCGGGCCGCAAATCGCGCTTGTGGCTTTCATAAAGATCACCGGCTCGGGCGGCACAGCCATACCGCTTTCGGCGGCATGGTCGGCATAGTTCAGACCTATACAGATGAATTTGCCAGTGCCAGCAACGCAGGCCCCCAGCCGTGTTGCCGCATCGACCACTGGCAACGACAAAGCATCAATCTTGGCCAAACTCGCCAAAGCCGCATCGGTCAGCGCGCCGCCGCCGATATCAGCCACATGGGCCGACAGGTCGCGGATCGTACCATCCGACGCCAGAATGCCCGGTTTTTCCTGCCCCAACGGGCCGTGACGCAACAGTTTCATAGTGGTTCCTTTCGGTTAAACGTTCGACCAGCCGCCATCAATAACTTGGGCGGTGCCGGTGGTCAGGCTGCTGTCATCTGATGCCAGATAGACAACCAAATTCGCAATCTCTTCGGGGGTGCCCAGCTTACCCATCGGCTGGCGGGCCATAAACATTGCACGGCCTGCGGCATAGTCGCCGTTACCCAAATCCCGCATACGTTGTTCCAGCGACGGGCTGTCAATCGTGCCCGGGCAAATCGCATTGCAGCGGATGCCTTGGGTGATGAAATCGGCGGCTATCGCCTTGGTCATCCCGATCACGGCGGCCTTGGTCGTGCCATACACAAACCGGTTTGGAGCGGCGATAATGGAAGACGCCACCGACGACATATTCACAATCGACCCGCCGCCATTCGCCAGCATTGCAGGCAAAAACGCGCGCGTCACACGGTACATCGCGGTCATGTTCAGATCGACGCTAAAGGCCCATTGGTCCTCATCGCAATCCAAAATCGTGCCGTGGGCCACAAATCCTGCGCAGTTGAACAGCACGTCAATCGCGCCTACTCGTTCCGCCATCGCCGTCACTGCTGCCGGGTCGCGCACGTCAAACAGATGCGTCTGTACCCCTTCGGCGGCCAGCGTGGCCAAGGTATCGGGGTTGATGTCGGTCGCAATCACCTCTGCGCCTTCGCGCGCCATCGCAATCGCTACTGCGCGGCCAATCCCTTGCCCTGCGGCTGTCACAAACGCCCGTTTGCCTGAAAGTCTGCCCATGTTAACCCTCCCCGAAATCAGCCCGCCGATGCGGTACCATACCAGTTTACAAGGGCTATGATTTTGGTGCCCGAGTCAACCGCAACTCAGCATTTTGGTCAGAAACATTTGCCAAATCACGCCAAACCCCGAGCAAGCGCCCGTGCATGCCCCTGCGCAAGCCGCACCGCGCCATCAACGCCTTGGCCCTTTGGCGCAACAATCGCGCGTTGCACATGTTTGGGCAAGAACGGCGCGTAATGCGGACCAACTCCGCCCGACAGGCACAGCACGTCGGGCGCAGCAAAGCCCATAACCGCCAGCGCGCGCGCCAAATAATCCGCGCCGTGCTGCATCAGCGCCCCCCCCACGGCATCTCCTGCCTGTGCCGCCGCTACAACATCAGGCGCAAAGCCTGCGTAATCGGCAGGCCGCGCCGTGGCGGCAAAGGCGACTAAACCGCGCGGATCATGGTGGAAACGTGCAAAACAAGCCTCGGTTAGTGGCGAAAACGGCTCCATCCCGTCATGCGCCAACAAAACCCGCTGTAGCAACGATCGCCCCAGCCACGCGCCCGATGCGTCATCCGACAGCTGCAAGCCCCAGCCGCCAATTCGCAAGGACCGCCCGCCGCGACGGCCTGCAATAATCGTGCCTGTCCCCAAGGCGAGCAAAACCCCATCGGCACTGCCCAAAGCACCCTCAACCGCGATTACATGGTCTTCGGTCACAGTGATCTTTGCAAAGGGAAATTCGGCAGCCACGCGGGCGGCATCTTTTGCCGATTGCACCCCCGCAAGGCCAAAATGCGCCACACCGCCCATTAGGTCGGGCAGGCAAAGCCCCATATTTGCGGCCGCTTGCGACAGCGCCGCACGCACGCTGGCAATAGCGAAGTTAAAATCAGAGGTCACATTTGCGGGGCCACCCGTGGCTTGCGCCAAAACGCGGCCCCTAGCATCGGCAATGGCGATGCGGCAGCCCGTGCCGCCGCCATCACAACCAATAACAAACGACGCCATGCTTATTACTTGGCTTCCAATGCGGCCAAACGTGCCGACAGCGCCTCGTTTTCCTCACGCGCTTTTTGCGCCATCGCGCGGACGGCGTCAAATTCCTCACGCGTGACGAAATCACGGCTGGCCATCCAACGGTCGACCATGCTGCTCATCGCGGTTTCTGCCTCGGTTTTGGCGCCTTGGGCCACGCCCATCGCATTGGTCATCAGTTGCGACATATCATCGAAAAATTTGTTGCGGGTCTGCATCGGGGCCTCCTAAAGGTGCCGGTGGTTGTGAAAACGGTTACCCCATATATGGCGATCCATCGCCGCAGGGGCAAGCGGCTGCGGCGAATTGGTTGACATCGCGCCAACAGCACCCGAAAACCCCCACCAACTGCCTCGCATAAGGACCGCGCCATGCACGGCTACATCCCCTTTCCCAATATCTCGCCCGAGCTGTTTTCGATCAGTTTTGGCGGTCTGACCTTTGCTCTGCGCTGGTATGCGCTAGCCTATATTGCGGGGATGATGATCGGCTGGCGGCTGGTTCTACATGCCATCGCCACGCCGCGGCTGTGGGCGGGCAGCGCGCCTATGACGGCCGAGCAGGTAGAGCGCCTGCTGACATGGGTGATCATCGGGGTAATTTTGGGTGGCCGGTTGGGGTTCGTGCTGTTTTACCAGCCCGGTTATTACCTGTCGCACCCGCTTGAGGTGCTAATGGTTTGGCAAGGTGGCATGTCGTTTCATGGCGGCTTTATGGGTGTGGTTGTGGCGTCATACCTGTTTTTCCGGTCAGAAAGGATTCCGCTTTTGCCTGCCGCCGACCTGCTTGCAATTGCCGCCCCGCCCGGCCTGCTGCTGGGACGCATCGCCAATTTCATCAACGCCGAGCTATGGGGCCGCCCGACCGACATGCCATGGGCCGTGGCCTTTCCCGGCGATGCCGCGCAATATTGCCCCGATGTGGTGGGGGTTTGCGCCCGCCATCCCAGCCAGATTTATGAGGCGGGATTAGAGGGGCTGCTTCTGGGGGGGGCTTTGCTGTGGCTGGTGTACCGCCGCAATTGGCTGCGCCATCCCGGCCAAGTGATGGGCCTATTCTTTGCCGGTTACGGTGCGGCGCGGTTTTTTGTTGAATTTTTCCGCCAACCCGACGCGCAGTTTCAATCGATCGGCAACCCGCTTGGCCTTGCCTTTCATCTTGGCGGCTACGGGCTGACGATGGGTCAAACCCTGTCGCTGCCAATGATTATTGTCGGGCTGGTGCTGATTTGGTGGGCGCGTCGTGACAAAGCCTGAGACCGATTTGGAAACCCTGTTAAAGGCGCAGATCGCCGCCGACGGGCCGATCACGCTGGCCGCGTATATGGCGACGTGCCTGCTGCACCCCGACTATGGCTATTACACCACCCGCGACCCGCTGGGCCGTGCAGGCGACTTTATCACCTCGCCCGAAATCAGCCAGATGTTTGGCGAGTTGTTGGGCCTGTGTTTGGCCCAAGCATGGGTAGACCAAGGTGCGCCCGACCGGTTTATTCTGGCCGAGCTTGGCCCCGGCCGAGGCACGCTTATGGCTGACCTGCTGCGCGCCACCCGCAAGGTTCCGGGCTTTCATGCGGCGGCGACCTTGCATCTGGTCGAGGCCTCGCCCAGCCTGCGTGCTTTGCAAAAACAAGCGCTTGCCAGCTATCCGGTCACATGGTCCGACAGTATTGACGCGGTGCAAAATGACGCCCCGCTGTTCCTGATCGCGAATGAGTTTTTTGACGCGCTGCCGATCCAGCAATTCACCCGCCACGCGGGCGGCTGGTGCGAAACGATTATCGGCGTGGCGCAAAATCAGCTGGTCAAAGGCTATGCTGCACCCGTTTTGCAGCCCGAGCTAGCCCACCGCCTTGAGGATACAAAGCCCGGCCAAGTGGTCGAGACCCGCCCTGACGCGACCCCAATCATGGCCCGTATCGGGGGCCAAATCGCAAGGCATGGCGGGGCTGCGGTGATTATTGATTATGGCAACTGGCGCTCTAATGGCGATACGCTGCAAGCCATGCGAAACCACGCCTTTGCCGACCCGTTTGCGCAGCCCGGCCACGCCGACCTAACCGCCCATGTCGATTTTGAGGCCATAGCGCAGGCCGCAAGCCCAGCCACGGCCACTGGCCTGACAGATCAAGGCGCGCTGCTGGCCCGTTTGGGCATCGGTGCGCGGGCTGAATTATTATCGCGCAATCTGACGGGTGCCGCATTGGAAAATCACCTCAGCGCTACACAACGCTTGACCCGCGCCGAAGAAATGGGAAGCTTGTTCAAAGCGCTGGCCCTTTACGCCCCCCATCACCCAGCACCTGCGGGATTTGACCAAAATGCTTGAAATTATCACCGCTGACGCCTTACAACCGCTTCGCCACGGTTTTTTCACCCGTAAAGGTGGGGCATCCTCGGGTATTTTTCAGGGCCTGAACTGCGGGCCCGGCAGCACCGACCTGTCCGAGGCAGTTGATATTAACCGCGCCCGCGTGGCTGCCGCGATGGATGTGACCACCGATCATTTGCAAACCGTGCATCAGGTTCATTCCCCCGATGTCGTCACCCTGACAGGCCCTCTGATCATCCGCCCGCGCGCCGATGCAATGGTGACAGCCACGCCGGGCATCGCGCTGGGAATTCTGACCGCCGACTGCCAACCCGTGTTGTTTGCAGACCCCATCGCGGGCGTGATTGGCGCGGCCCATGCGGGCTGGCGTGGCGTCAAAGATGGCGTGCTAGAATCCACGCTGGATGCAATGGAGGCCCTGGGTGCCACCCGCGCCAACATCACCGCCGTCATTGGCCCGTGCATTTCGCAAGCCGCCTATGAGGTTGGCCCCGAATTCATGGAAAGCTTTATCGACGACACCCCTGAAAACGCTCGCTTTTTCGCCGGTGGCAAGGGCGACCGAGTTTTGTTTGATTTGCCCGCTTTTGGCCTGACAAAGCTGCGCGCCGCAGGTGTGGGCCATGCGGAATGGACACGCCATTGCACCTATTCAGACGCCGAGCGGTTCTTTTCCTATCGACGCACCACCCATTTGAATGAGGCTGACTATGGTCGCCTGATCTCGGTTATCCGGCTTTAAATCACAAGCCGATTGGGGCCAAAGCGTGGCTGATTTCGCCGCACTTCGGCCCCAAAGCTGTTAAAAATCTTGGTAAAAACAGACAAATCCCCTTTGTTTCATGGCGAAACCGAATAGTTACAACGCCGCCACAATCTGCCACCGCCACGCGACAGAATTCTTTGAAAACTGAATGCGCCGCCAAATCTGCGCCCCATTGCTCCGGCATATTTGGTCACACAAACCGACAATGCAGGAGTAGATCATGAAACAACGCCGCTGGCTAAAATCCATTATCGCCACGAGCCAAGAGCAAATGCCCGCTCTGCCGTTTCAACGTGGCAACCGGCGCAAACCAATTTCGCTTAAATCAGCGCCCCCCGCACCTTCGGCAGAACGCGCGACAGTAGCAACTCAATAAGGTTTGTGGAACTTGAGCAAACACTTGGCTGCTGCAGGACTAAGCCACGCTTTTTAACTAAATTCCGAATCACGGATAAGGTGCTAGTGCACTATTTTTAGCCAATTTCAATTATATTATTATATACTTTTAAAACAAACCACGCCGTACACGGGCATTGTTGCGCCAAACTAAATTAATTGAGAATAAACTTTGACACGCCGCCTCATTTCAGCCATTTTCCCTCAAGTGGCGCGATAGGTTATCGCACCATTCGGAGGTTCGGGCGGCAAGTATGATAAGACCAAAGGGTGATCGGGCCTAAGGCACTCTTTCCGTCACAACGGCCAGGTTTCAAAAAGGGCGGCCCTGATATGCTCCTCTGGCATATCGCGACGGGGCCGCTTCTTTTGTTTTAAAGATCGTGCCGAGAAACCGCCGCGTCAGATATTTCAGTGAAAAACCGAAACCCTTAGGCGTTCCGGTTTAGCCGTTCTTCCAAAACCTCAAACGGCACGCCCGGCTCATCCTTCGCGCCACGGATCACAAGGCTGGTCTTAACGCTAGCCACGTTTTCGGCCTTCAATAAATCGCCCGTCAAAAAGCTTTGAAACGTCGAAAGATCGGGCGCCACGCATTTTAGAATAAAATCGATCTCACCATTCAGCATATGACATTCACGCACCAAGGGCCACGCACGGCACCGGCCCTCAAACGCCGAGAGGTCGCCCTCAGCTTGGCTGTGCAGGCGCACCATGGCGAAAACCTGCACCTCGAACCCCATTTCGCGCGCATCAATATCGGCGTGATAGCCTTTAATATAACCCGCCTCCTCTAGCGTGCGCACGCGGCGCAAACAGGGCGGCGCCGAAATACCGACGCGTTTTGCCAATTCCACATTGGTCATCCGGCCATCGGCTTGCAATTCCGCGAGGATCTGGCGGTCGATAGGATCCAATTTCGAGCCAGCCATAACGTTCCATTCCTTTTGTACTACAGCATTTATTGGCGGACCTTATGTTTTCCAACAGCTTTGCGCAATAATGTTTCAACGTTGCGCAACAAATTGTCATAAGGCGACGAAGGCCTGCGGCGGTTTGAGGGGTTTTCGCCCCAGCCCACAGCGCCTATATGGAGTAAGCAACATTTCTTTGGGGGCATCATGGCCGAGACACGTCACAGCAAAATTCTGATCATCGGTTCCGGGCCTGCAGGCTATACCGCCGCCGTTTATGCGGCCCGTGCAATGACCAACCCGATTTTGGTCCAAGGCCTGCAGCCCGGCGGCCAACTGACCATCACGACCGAGGTTGAAAACTGGCCCGGTGACAGCCATGTCCAAGGCCCCGACCTGATGGTGCGGATGGAAGAGCATGCACGCGCGATGGGGGCCGAGGTGATTTCAGATTACATCGCCAACCTTGATCTGTCCAAGCGCCCGTTTACCGCGCAGGCCGACAGTGGCACCACATATACCGCCGATGCCGTGATTTTGGCGACTGGCGCGCAGGCCAAATGGCTAGGCCTGCCATCGGAAGAAAAGTTCAAAGGCTTTGGTGTTTCGGCTTGTGCGACCTGCGACGGTTTCTTTTACCGTGGCAAAGAGGTTGTCGTCATTGGCGGCGGCAATACGGCTGTTGAAGAAGCGCTATTTTTGACCAATTTCGCCACCAAAGTCACATTGATCCACCGCCGCGACAGCCTTCGTGCCGAAAAGATTATGCAGGATCGTTTGTTCAAAAACCCCAAAGTTGAAATGCTTTGGAACCATTCGGTTGAAGAAGTTCTGGGCGACACATCGCCTTTGGGTGTGACCGCAGTGCGCGCCAAAAACGTTGAAACGGGCGAGATTACAGACGTGCCTTGTGCTGGCTTCTTTGTTGCCATCGGCCACGCTCCGGCCTCGGAATTGGTTAAGGATCAGCTTGAATTGCATAATGGCGGCTACGTTAAGGTAAAGGCGGGCAGCACGCTGACCTCTATTCCCGGCGTGTTTGCTGCGGGCGATTTGACAGACCACGTTTATCGCCAAGCTGTCACCTCGGCCGGAATGGGGTGCATGGCCGCCCTTGATGCCGAACGGTTCTTGGCCGAACAAGAGTAATGAAAAACGGCCGGGGGCAAAACGCTCCCGGCCGCCCAAGGTTCATCCTTTGCGCCAATTACGGGCGCACATAGGCAAAGCCTTGTTCCTGCAGCTCAATCAGCCGCACTACACCCGAAGGCACAACCACCGCCTCGGACACCAAGGGCACGTCTGCCCCCGCTTTTTTCGTCATCGCCGCAAGGGTGTTGCCACAGGCCGAAAACTTGATCTTTGGCATTTCAAGCGACATCGCAGACAGCCGATCCGCCACAGGCGATTTGCCCACGACAAACATGTTCAACCCCGGCCCATAGGCGACCAGCTCAATCTCGACCATGTCACCGATGGACTCGTAATAACTGTTAACGTTTTGCGCGTTATTCAACGCCATATTCATCACCGCCGGATCATTTTCATCGACATGAATGGCGAGATGATGTGCGACGCCTTCGGCAAGTGCTGCGAATGGCAAGAGTGCGGCAAGTGCAAATGTTGCGAGCAGTTTCATCGTTTTTTCCTCCCTATTTCGAAAGGGAAGGATGAAACACATCCGCAAAGATTGATATGTATAATCGCGTGCTCCGCAAAAAATTGCACCAAGGTGGCCCCGTCACACCGCCCTTTTAGCGGGTCGGGAAACGGAGACTTTTGTTTTGCTGCCATTCGCCATTCGGGCGCACGCGAAAGGCGACACGATATGGCTTGTTGTCTTTCCGAAAGGCGTTAATGCACGCTGACCGGCGCAAAGTCGTGCTCCCGTGCCAAAGCAAACGCCATGCGCTTGTCGGCAACCAAGGCCAAACGCTCACCATTACCACGATGCACTGCAAAAATCCGCGTCAGGCCTTCGGCTTGTTCTTGTAACTCAAACGGCAGGTCGGCCACGTCAACTGAGCGCACATAAACGATCCGGTCTGCGGGTTTCGTCATTTTGTCAAAAGGCGTTTCCATAGGTTTTACTCCTTAACGGCGGTCAATTGGAATGGTTTGCACAACGACATCTGGCGTCGCGCGGCGCAATTCGATATGCAGCAGGCCATGTTCAAGCCCTGCGCGCGCGACCTCAACCCCTTCAGCCAAAACGAAAGACCGCTGAAAAGCCCGTGCCGCGATACCGCGGTGCAGGAACAGGCGCTGGGTGTCATCCTCGGCTTGTCGGCCCCGCACCACCAACTGGCGGTTTTCAACCGTGATGCCGAGATCATCTTCGCAAAAACCGGCAACGGCCAGAGTAATGCGATAGTCATTTTCCGACACCGCCTCAATATTGAACGGGGGGTATCCCTCGGCGGCGGTTTTTGCTGTGCGTTCGACCAGCCGTTCCAGCTGTTCAAAGCCCAAAAGATGGGGGTGCGCCCCAAAGCTTAATTTTGTCATCGACATGTCCTTTTCAAAGCGACAGTTCGGAGTTGCGGGCCCCATGTGACGGGCGCCCTTATGAATTGAATATGGGGTGCAAAACGCATGGCTGCAAGTGGCACAGTCTATCGCGCGGCTGACAGTTTTCGTACATTTCTTAAACTTCTTCGCTATACTGCGGTTCAAATGGAATGAACGACTCAGTGATCACATATATATGAATGCCTCGAACGAACTAAAACACGACGAAATGCTGCGTATTCGGCTTGCCGTCTTGCAGCGCGAACACCGCGATCTGGATGAGGCGATTGTTGCGGTTGAAGCCTATATCAACCCTGATCAATTAATGCTGCGGCGGCTGAAAAAGCAAAAGCTTAGCCTGAAAGAGCGTATTGTGAAGATTGAGGATGAGCTTATTCCCGATATTATCGCCTAAGGTTTTTTGCGAAAAAGTGGGGGGCGCTCGCGCCCCCCTTGGCCTTGCGGCCAATTCCCCCCTGAGGATATTTTCACCGAACAGAAAGCCGTTGGTGCGGCAGGATAAGGTACATAGGTTTCGTGTTTTGGTGCCATTCCACCTTGCCCCTAAACCTGCCGCAGTTATAGTGCCCGCTTTCTGAGGGCCAGCATAAGGAAATGGCTTTATGGCTATCGAAGTAGGGATCATCATGGGAAGCCAATCGGATTGGCCAACCATGAAAGAGGCGGCGACGCTTTTGGATGAGCTTGGCATAGGTTATGAGGCCAAAATCGTTTCAGCCCATAGAACGCCTGACAGGTTATGGGCCTATGGAAAATCGGCCGTGGATCGCGGATTGAAGGTGATTATTGCCGGTGCTGGTGGGGCCGCGCATTTGCCCGGGATGATGGCGTCAAAAACCCGTGTTCCGGTTGTTGGTGTGCCGGTTCAAACCCGCGCGCTTTCGGGTGTTGATAGCCTGTATTCCATTTTGCAAATGCCGCGCGGATTTCCTGTGGCAACGATGGCAATCGGGTCGGCGGGCGCTGCGAATGCGGCGCTGATGGCGGCGGGCATTCTTGCACTAAACGATCCAGCTTTGGCGCAGCGCCTTGATGCGTGGCGTGAGGCACTGTCGGCCTCGATCCCTGAGGAGCCAAGTGATGACTGACATTTTGGCACTGGGCTCCACAATCGGCATTCTTGGCGGCGGTCAGCTGGGCCGTATGCTTTCGGTTGCTGCGGCGCGGCTGGGTTATAGAACCCATATATTTGAGCCGGGGGCAAACCCGCCTGCTGCCGATGTTGCCCATTCGGTTACCACGGCCAGCTATGATGATGCGGCCGCGCTGACGGCTTTTGCGGGTGCTGTTGATGTTATCACTTATGAGTTTGAAAACATCCCCACCTCGGCGCTTGATTTGCTTGAATCACTGCGGCCCATTCGCCCCGGCAGGCAGGCTTTGGCGATCAGCCAAGACCGCATTGCCGAGAAAGATTTTCTCACTAGCCTTGGCCTGACTGTGGCGCCTTATGCCGCGGTGCGGACGGTTGCCGAACTGGATGCCGCCATTGCCAAAATCGGCTGCCCTGCGATTTTGAAAACCACCCGTTTGGGCTATGATGGCAAAGGCCAAGCGCGGATTATGGCGGCAAGTAATGCCGCCGATGCTTTGGCCGCGATGAACGGTGCCGATGCGGTGCTGGAAGGGTTTATCGACTTTTCGCATGAAGTGTCAGTGATTGCTGCCCGCAGTCTGGACGGCTCGGTTTCGGCCTATGATCCGGGTGAAAACGTGCATCACAGCGGCATTTTGCACAGCACAACTGTGCCCGCCAAACTGACGCCAAGCCAGCGCACGGATGCCGTTTTGCTTGCTGCCCGCATTTTGAACGCGCTGGAGTATGTCGGCGTGATGGGGGTCGAATTGTTCGTCACCCCTGCCGGTTTAATCGTGAATGAAATCGCGCCGCGCGTCCATAACTCGGGTCATTGGACGCAAAACGGGTGCGCTGTCGATCAGTTTGAGCAGCATATTCGCGCCGTGGCGGGCCTGCCTTTGGGCGATGGGTCGCGCTTTGCCGACGTGACTATGGAAAATCTGATCGGCGATGATATGGACCGCGTGCCTGCGATCTTGGCCGAAAAAAATGCAGCCCTTCACCTCTATGGCAAGCCCGAGGCGCGGCCGGGCCGCAAGATGGGCCATGTCAACCGCATCACACGCGGCATTACTTAACCCCTACAGCACAGGCGCCAAATAAAAGCGCCGGTGCTGTAATGTCGCCTAGCGCAGGATCGAATATTTTTTCCGGTTAGAAAGCCTTCGCGCTGTCAAAACGCATAGCCCCACGCGCTATGGGGCCCAACAGCAGCACATAGTCGGCGTCATCCTTAAATAAATCGAACATTGCGCTGCTGTCATCCCGCCCAAATCGGGTGAAATAGAGATATTTTCCAACATAAACCTATTTCACCAACAACTCGAGCGGATCATAGATTATCTCGTTCCCCCAAGCTGACCGCGCCAGACTATCGGGCTTAAAACGAATACACTCCATCTCATCCCTGCTGAAAAAACGGCGCTCGGTTACAATGCCTTCGGGGTCACGCCATGCTACATCCAACGCGCCTGCAATGATGTCACAGCGAAAATACACATCCACTTGATGAAACCCCTGCTCTGGCGCATGAAACTCATTCACCAAAACGGGCGCGCCCACCGCGACGGTCAGGCCGGTTTCCTCATAAACCTCACGGATCAGATTATTTGGCAAACTGGACCCAAGCTCGACCCCGCCGCCCGGCGCGCACCATAAATCGGAAACGCCGCCGCCATAGGCATTGACCAGCAACAACCGATCTTGCTGCAAGATCAGCGCCCGAACGGCCAAACGAGGGGAACGTGGTTTCATGACACTAAGCCTGCAACCGTGCTGCGGAATTGTCCAGCGCCAAGCATTGCAATCGGCCCCGTCATGCCTACCTTGCCCTATATGAAAACACTCACTCTGCTTGCCTTTATCGCCCTCCCCTCCCAGACGTTTGCCCAAACCCCTGACTGTGTTGTGCTGCTGCACGGCTTGGCGCGCAGTGAAAACTCGCTTTTGGCGATGGAGGCCTCTCTAAAGGCCCAAGGATTTCATGTCATAAATCAGGGCTACCCCTCGACCCAATCGCCGATCATCACACTCGTCGAAGAAAACGTCATCCCTGCCGTGGCCGCCTGTGGCAAGGCGCGCACGCATTTTGTGACCCATTCGATGGGCGGCATACTGACCCGCGCCTACCTTGCACGGTACCGGCCCGAAAATATGGGGCGGGTGGTCATGCTGGCCCCGCCCAATCATGGGTCCGAGCTGGTTGATGTCTTGGGCGATCTTTCACTGTTTCAATGGATAAACGGCCCCGCTGGTGCGCAATTGGGCACGGTCCCGACGTCAATGCCAAACCAGTTGCCGCGCCCTGATTACCCGCTGGGCATCATCGCTGGCAACCGCAGCCTGAACCCCGCCGCGTCAATGCTGATTGACGGTCCGGATGATGGTAAAGTGTCGGTAGCCAGCACCGAACTCGGCGGCATGACCGCCCACATCACCCTGCCGGTTACGCATACCTATATGATGCTAAACCCTTTGGTCATTACCCAAACCACGCTGTTCTTGCGCCACGGAGCCTTTGCGCCCGACCTGCCGCTAAGCGAGGCTGTCAAGATTGTGCTTGGCACCCAGATCGTTGAACCCCAAAACTAGCTACCTAGGCCGTCCGCTCAGACTGGCCAAACCAACCCCGCCCAACACCACAAACGCCGCCACAGCAAAGCGCCATGTCAGCGGCTCGCCCAAAAGCAAGGCGCCCGCAATAGCCGCTAAGATAGGCACCGAAAGCTGCGCCACCCCCGCGCGTGACGCCCCCAAACGCGGCACAATCGCATACCAAAGCGCATAGCCCAGCCCAGACATGACCGCCCCCGAAAGGGCCGCTAATGCCACACCAGCCAGCGTCAGCGCGCCTACATCCAACCGCCACAACGCCACGATAAGCATCACCGGCACCGCAAGGCAAAAGTTTGCTGCGGTCGCCGCCAACGGGTCGCGCGCTCCCCTGCCAGCCAGCGAATAAACGCCCCAGCCAATACCGGCTGCCGCCATCAACAACGCAGGCTGCACAGCCACCGCCTGCCCCGCAGGCGACACCAGCCAAACCAATCCAGCAAAGGCCAAAGCGGCCCCCAACCAGCGCAAGACAGGCACTCTCTCACCGGCCATACAGGCGCCGCAAAACATGGTTACCTGCACCATGCCGAACAGGACCAATGCGCCAACCCCTGCGGCCAAATCCACATAAGCCAAGGAAAACCCGACCAAATACAACAACAACCCAATCACACCCGGCGCCCGCCCCGCCCAACCCGGCCAAACCGCCCGGCCCCGCGCCAACACCAAAAGCGCCAAAGCCAGGGCCCCGAACAGCAACCGCAACACAGCAAAATCCAATGCGTCCATGCCAAACTGCGCAACAGCCATCCGGTTCAAAACCGAATTTGCAGCAAAAGCTGCCATTGCCAGCGCCGTTACCCAAAATAGCCGCATTCCATTTTCTTTCTTTACAACCGCCGCCCGGGCATCCCGCACAGCCGCCCCATTTCATCTTGGCACAAATACCTAAAAGCTCTGGCCCCGCAACCGACCTCACAAACACTTGTACCGCGGCCAAAAACGAAAAAGGGCACCCGCAAAGGCGCCCTTTCCCAATTGTCCCACGGATGGGGCAGATCATTTCATGCAAAGCATGAAATTACATCATGCCGCCCATACCGCCCATACCGCCCATGTCTGGCATGCCGCCGCCGCCATTGCCGTCTTTCGAAGGCTTGTCAGCGATCATGGCTTCGGTGGTGATCAGCAGGGAAGCAACCGAAGCTGCGTCTTGCAGAGCAGTCCGAACCACTTTGGCCGGATCGATAACACCAAACTTGAACATGTCGCCATATTCGTCGGTTTGGGCGTTATAGCCGAACTTCGGATCGTTGGACTCGCGGACTTTGCCAGCCACGACCGAGCCGTCAACACCAGCGTTTTGCGCGATCTGGCGCAGTGGTGCTTCCAGAGCTTTGCGAACGATGTTGATACCGTTGGTTTGGTCAGCGTTTGCGCCTTCCAAGCCCAGCAACACTTTGCCAGCCTGAACCAGAGCAACACCACCACCGACAACGATACCTTCTTGTACGGCCGCACGGGTCGCGTTCAAGGCATCATCAACGCGGTCTTTGCGTTCTTTCACTTCGATTTCCGACATGCCGCCAACGCGGATCACAGCAACACCGCCAGCCAGTTTGGCCACGCGCTCTTGCAGTTTTTCTTTGTCGTAATCGGATGTGGTTTCTTCGATCTGGGTACGGATCTGGGCAACGCGTGCCTCGATCTCGGCCTTTTCGCCAGCGCCATCAATGATGGTGGTGGTGTCTTTGGTGATGGTCACTTTCTTGGCGCGGCCAAGCATGTCCATGCCAACGTTTTCCAGCTTCATGCCGAGGTCATCGGAGATAACCTGACCACCGGTCAAGATCGCGATGTCTTGCAACATGGCTTTACGACGATCGCCAAAGCCAGGTGCTTTAACAGCCGCGATTTTCAGGCCGCCGCGCAGTTTGTTCACCACAAGCGTTGCAAGCGCTTCGCCTTCAACATCTTCGGAAATGATCAGCAAAGGCTTTTGCGACTGGATAACTTGCTCCAGCAAAGGCACCATTGGCTGCAACGAAGACAGTTTCTTTTCGTGCAACAGGATCATCACGTCTTCCAGATCAACAATCATCTTGTCTGGGTTGGTGACAAAGTATGGCGACAGGTAACCACGGTCGAACTGCATGCCTTCGACAACTTCGGTTTCTGTTTCCAGACCCTTGTTTTCTTCGACGGTGATAACACCCTCGTTGCCGACTTTCTGCATCGCGTCCGCAATCTGACGGCCGATTTCAGCTTCGCCGTTGGCCGAGATTGTACCAACTTGCGCAACTTCTGCGCTGTCCGAAACAGGGCGTGCAGCCGCTTTGATCGCGTCTACAACCTTGGCAGTTGCCAAGTCGATGCCGCGCTTCAGATCCATCGGGTTCATGCCAGCCGCAACCGACTTCAGACCTTCGATGATGATGGCTTGTGCCAACACAGTCGCAGTCGTGGTGCCGTCGCCAGCTTCGTCATTGGTCCGGGAAGCAACTTCCTTAACCATCTGCGCGCCCATGTTTTCGAACTTGTCGGCAAGCTCGATTTCTTTGGCAACCGTTACACCGTCTTTGGTGATGCGCGGTGCGCCAAAGGATTTGTCGATCACAACGTTACGGCCTTTTGGGCCCAAAGTTACCTTTACCGCGTTGGCAAGGATGTTAACGCCGCGCAACATACGGTCACGGGCATCGGTATCAAATTTGACGTCCTTAGCAGCCATTTTGCTTGCTCCAGTTTGTCTTGAATTTCAATTGATTAGCGTCTCACAAGGTGGCGTGCGCCTTAGCGCACAGCCGACCGTCAGCCTCAGCCGATGGTCCCCATGATGTCGCTTTCTTTCATGATCAGAAGCTCTTTGCCTTCCAGCGTAACTTCTGTGCCCGACCATTTGCCGAACAACACGCGATCACCAACTTTTACGGAAGGTGCGATCAACTCGCCGCTATCCTTGCGTGCGCCTGCGCCAACTGCGATAATTTCGCCTTCGGCTGGCTTTTCTTTTGCGGTGTCGGGGATGATCAGGCCGCCCTTGGTTTTGTCTTCGCCTTCAATGCGGCGAACCAACACTCGGTCATGCAGCGGTGTAAATGCCATCTGTGAACACTCCCTTAAGGTTCCAGGTTAATATCGATTAGCACTCAGTCTGCCCGAGTGCTAACGACACTTACCTAGGCACAGTCCCTCAGCCTGTCAACCACATCATACGCTAAAATTTTACGGCATTTGCAAAGCGCGTCCGCGCATGGCAGGTTCCGGCTCACACGCCACACCCTACCCTAAAAGGCTCTTAAAATGCTCCGCATTGCCCTCGCCCTCTCGCTGTTTTTTGGCGCCACATCCGCCCGCGCCCAATGTGTTGGCGAGAACCTGATTGCCGCGCTGCCCGCAGCCGACCAAAGCGCCTTGCTGGCCGCTGCCCATGCCCAACCCTTTGCCACCGGAAACCTGTGGCAGGCGACGCGCGGCGACGAGGTGCTTTACCTTACCGGTACGTTTCACCTCGACGATCCGCGCCATGACGCTGTAATGGCCCAGCTTTTGCCCCTGCTCGCCCAATCAAAAACCCTGCTGGTTGAGGCTGGCCCAAAGGAAGAGGCCGCACTGCAACAAAAGCTGGCCTCTGACCCCGCAGAGATGATGGATACGGCAGGCTCTGGCCTGAAAGAGGCGCTGTCGGATGAGGATTGGCAAGCCCTGACTGCCGCCCTGCTGCAACGCGGTATCCCTTCCTCATTGGCCGAAAAGCTGCGGCCTTGGTTTGTGTCGATGATGCTAGCGATCCCACCCTGTGCCTTGCAAATGGCGGCCAAAGGCGGCGGGCTTGATAAGCGCCTTATCCTTGCTGCGACAGAACGCGACATTCCGGTCGCGGCGCTAGAGCCTTTTGATACCGCCCTTGGTGTGTTTGACGGCCTTAGCCAAGAGGAACAGCTGCTGATGATCCGCAACGCCCTGCAAGTTGAACAAAACTCCGAAGACTTTCTGACCACGACCGCGGATGCATTCTTTGCCGGCGAAAGCCGCCTGATATGGGAATATTCGCGCTATATCGCCAACACTCTGCCGGGGGCCACACCAGCCTCGACCGATGCCGATTTCGCACAATCCGAAAAGGCGCTGATGTCTGATCGCAACGCTGCATGGATTGAGCATATTGAGGCGGCGCTGCAAAACGGCCCTGCCTTTGCCGCGTTTGGCGCGCTGCATTTGTCGGGCGAAACAGGCGTTCTGGAACTGCTAAAAGCGCGCGGGTTCACCATCACACCGCTGCCCAATTAACCGGTACCTGCTGCGTGACAAACCCGCCGCCCGCGCCTATAAAGCGGCAAAACGAACAGCACATAGGTTTTTCACAATGACCACACTCGTATTCGGCCACAAATCCCCCGACACCGACAGCACCGGATCTCCCATCATCTGGGCATGGTATCTTACCGAAATCCTCGGCATTCCTGCCAAGCCCGTGCTGCTGGGCGAGCCCAATACCGAAGCCGCCTTTGTGCTGAAACATTGGGACCTCGTGAAACCCGAAATCATCGCAGATGTGTCGGCCTCTGATACCTGCTGGATCGTTGATACCAATAACCCGGCCGAGCTGCCGCCCTCAATCAATGAGGCGAATGTCGTCGGCATTATTGACCACCACCTGCTGGTGGGCGGGATTAAAACTAAAGCGCCAATTGATATTACCATCCGCCCGCTGGCCTGCACCGCTACCATTATGCACGACCTGATCGGCGATGCGCTGTCACGTGCGCCGCGCAGCATTAAAGGCGCGATGCTGTCATGCATCATCTCGGACACGCTGCAATTCCGCAGCCCCACGACCACCCCGCATGACCGCGCTGTCGCCGAAAAACTGGCGGCTGATCTGGGCGTATCGATCCCCGATCTTGCGACCGAGCTGTTTGCTGCGAAATCCGATGTCTCGGCGTTTTCCGATGCGGAACTGTTGCGTATGGATAGTAAGGAATACACCGTCGCGGGCAAAGACCTGCGCGTTTCCGTGCTGGAAACCACAGCCCCCGCCGTTGTGCTGGACCGCAAAGCCAGCCTGATGGCATCGATGACCGGCGTTGCGCAAGAGGACGGCGCCGACCAAGTGCTGCTGTTTGTGGTCGATATCATCAAGGAAGAGGCGACGCTGCTGGTCCCCAACGATTTGGTCAAACAAATGGCCGAGGCGTCGTTCGGCGTCACCGTCACAGGCGATACGGTCGTGCTGCCAGGCGTGATGAGCCGCAAAAAGCAGATCATCCCCGCGCTGAAACTCTAGTCATCTGGGAGGCGGCGGCACAACTTTCCCGCCTCCCCCCTGCCCGCCAAAATTGGACCCGACATGCCCCATATTCTGACCAGCTTTGCCGAAATCACCCCCAACTACCGCGCCTTATTCTGCGATCTGTGGGGATGTGTACATGATGGCGTAAAGCCGTTTCCGGCGGCGGTTGCGGCGCTGCAAGCGTTTCGCGCCCAAGGCGGCATTGTTATCCTTGTCTCCAACGCCCCGCGCCCAAAACCCAGTGTTTTGCTGCAACTTGACCGGATCGGCGTGCCGCGCGATGCCTATGATGAGGTGATAACCTCGGGCGATGCTACGCAATACGCCTTTCTGTCCGGCGCGGTTGGTCAAAAGGTCCACCACATCGGCCCCATGCCCAAAGATCAGCCTTTCTTTAGCGAATTTGCCGATCCAGCCTTGGCAAAAATGGCCGCCGAAAACCCGATCGAACTGGTCCCGCTGGATCAGGCCACCGGCGTCATCTGCACCGGCCCGAATTCCGAATTTGACGAAACGCCAGACGATTACCGCGCCGCGTTCCTGCTTGCGAAAACCAACGGCCTGAAGATGCTCTGCGCGAACCCCGATATTGTGGTTGATTATGGTGACAAACGCATCTACTGTGCCGGCGCTTTGGCACAGCTGTATGAGGAAATGGGCGGCGAAGCACTCTATTTCGGCAAGCCCCACCCACCAATCTATGATCTTGCGCGCCGCCGTCTTGCGGCCATCGCGGGCGAGGTGGACGACAGCGCCATCCTCTGTGTGGGCGACGGAATTAACACCGATGTTTTGGGCGGCATGCAAGAAAACCTCGACAGCTTGTTCCTGACCGAGGGGCTGTGCGCAGGCCAATTTGGCCCCGCCGATGCGCTAGATGCCGAGGCGCTGGATGCGTGGCTTGACGCCGAACAGCGCAATCCGACCTATGTGATGGGCACCCTGCGCTAAACCATCACGCAATATTGTTACCAAATTAGCACCGCAATCGGAAATAAATTACCAAGCCGATTGCGCTGCGCTGCGGCATTTGCTATGTCATCCCAGTGATACCTAAACGGGATAACATAGGGATTCGGTCATGTTTGATAATCAACCACGCGGAACGATCTGCATCGAAGATATTGAAATCGGCATGTCCCGCCATCTTTATAAAACCGTCACCGACCGCGATATCGAACTCTTTGCCGAGGTCTCGACCGATCGAAACCCTGTGCATCTTGACGATGCCTATGCACAAGACACGATATTTGAAGGCCGTATCGCCCATGGCATGCTGACCGCGGGGCTCATTTCGGCAGTCATCGGTGAGCAACTTCCCGGCCACGGTGCCGTCTATCTGGGCCAAAGCCTGAAATTCATGGCTCCCGTCCGCCCCGGTGATTGCGTCTATGCCGAGGTAAAGGTGACCGCGATAGATATAGGTCGCCGCCGTGTTACCCTTGAAACCCATTGCGCAGTGGGCGATACCGTGGTGCTAAAGGGTGAAGCGCTGGTTCTGGCGCCTAGCCGCAAGTTTGATTGACATCGGGCATCGCCCGTAAGGACGGGCATGCAGGTTTATCAACATTGGCAAGGGGTTAGCCCCGAACACCGTGGTGCATCCGTTGCGATGGGCAATTTTGACGGCGTCCACCTTGGCCACCAACACGTTATTTCGCTGGCCGCTCAGCACGGCCCTTTGGGAATTGTCACGTTTGAGCCCCACCCGCGCAGCTATTTCGCCCCGCAATCCGGCCCGTTCCGTCTGATGAACGCCGAGGCCCGCGCCAACCGGCTGGCCAAACTGGGCGTGCAAACCTTGTTTGAGCTGCCCTTCGACGCCACCCTCGCCAGCCTGTCCCCTGAGGCGTTTGTGACGCAGGTCCTGGCCGAAGGCCTTGGTGTCTCGCACGTCACCGTCGGTGCGGATTTTTGCTTTGGTATGGGCCGCAAAGGCACTGCTGCCGACCTTGTTTCGCTTTGTGCGACCCAAGGCATTACCGTCCATCTGGCTGACCTTGTACAGGTCGAAAACACCGATATTTCGTCTACGCGCATCCGTCAGGCGCTGTCCGATGGCGACACGAAAACCGCCAGCCAAATGCTGGGCCATTGGCACCGTATCGACGGAGCGGTGATCCACGGCGAAAAGCGCGGGCGGCAGTTGGGCTTTCCCACCGCCAATATGGATGTGACCGGCCTGCACTTGCCCCGCAATGGCGTTTATGCGGTGTATGCCGACGTGCTGACCGGCCCGCAAAAGGGCCATTACCTTGGGGCGGCCAACCTTGGCACCCGCCCGATGTTTGGCGAAAACCGCCCCAACCTTGAAACCTTTCTTTTTGATTTCAAAGGCGATCTTTACGGCCAGCACCTGTCTATCGCCTTTGTCGAATGGCTGCGCGGCGAGGAAAAGTTTGACAGCCTTGAAGCCCTTATCACCCAAATGCACGCCGATTGCGACCGCGCGCGCACCATCCTACAGGCTGCCAAATGACCGATAAACTGCCCCCTATCGCCGCCGCGACCGGCCTGCGCCCGCGCTATTGGGAAACTGTGCCGTTGAAAAAGATGTCGGGCGCGGAATGGGAGGCGCTGTGTGACGGCTGCGGCAAATGCTGCCTTAACAAAATCGAGTATGAGGATAATGGCGAGCTGGCCTTTACCCGCGTTGCCTGCCGCTTGCTTGATGGCGACAGTTGCCGCTGCTCCAACTATGCGACACGCCACAAATATGTGCCGGAATGCGTGCAGCTTACCCCGAAAAAGCTGGAACAAGTGGCCTATTGGCTGCCCACCACCTGCGCTTACCGCCTGATCCACGAATCCAAACCCTTGCCCGAATGGCACCCGCTGATTACCGGCGACCCTGAATCGGTGCATCTTGCCGATGCGTCTGTGCGCGGCTGGACCGTGCCGGAATCCGAGGTGGATGAAGATGATTGGGAAAACTATATCATAACGGAGCGCACATAATGTTTTTCGCCTCAGATAACGGTGCGCCCGTCCCTCAACCGATCATGGATGCCCTTGCGCGTGCCAACACCGGCCAAACCCTATCATATGGTGCCGATGCCCCGATGGCCCGCCTGCGCAGCCAAATTCGCACGCTGTTTGAGGCCCCCGATGCCGAGGTTCACCTTGTCACCACCGGCACCGCTGCCAATTCACTTGCGCTTTCGCTTTATACTCCGCCATTTGGCGCGACGCTGTGCCACCGTCACGCCCATATCGCCGAAGATGAATGCGGCGCACCCGAGTTTTTTAGCGGCGGGGCCAAACTGCTGTTGGTTGACGGCCCGCATGGTAAAATGACGCCAGACACGCTGGCCGCCACATTGGCGCAAAGCGGCGGTTCGGTTCATTCCGTGCAACCCTCGGCCCTGTCCCTGACCAACGTGACCGAGGCCGGCACCACCTACACCCAGGCCGAGTTGACTGCGCTCACCACGATTGCAAAAGCCGCAGGTCTGGGCACGCATCTGGATGGCGCACGCTTTGCCAATGCGCTAGTCGCCACCAACGCCAGCCCCGCCGATCTGACATGGCGCGCGGGCGTTGATGTGCTGACGCTTGGCGGCACCAAAAACGGCCTTTTGGGGGCCGAGGCGATCATTCTGTTTGACCCTGCCAAGTCATGGGAACTGGAATTGCGCCGCAAACGTGCAGGCCACCTCAGTTCAAAAATGCGCTATGTCGCGGCGCAGCTTGAGGCCTGGTTTGAGGGGGGCTATTGGCTGGAATTGGCCAAGCATTCCAACGCGATGGCCGCCCGCCTTGCCGCAGGACTTGCCCGTTTGGAGGGTGCGGAACTGTTGCACCCTGTGCAGGCCAATATCGCCTTTGCCCGCCTGCCCGCCGCCGCCCATGCCCGCGCCAAAGCTGCCGGTGCCGTCTATAGCGATGCGGAGGATGGGCTTTGCCGCCTTGTCTCCGCATGGTGTACGACGCCCGAGGAAGTAGACGCGCTGCTAGCTGCCTTTCGCGGCTAACAGCGCCAATCGCGGGGCCTTATAGCTTGCCACCCAAATACAGGTCCAAGTCCTCAAGCCGGTCTTGACCCCAAAACATCTCATCGCCCACGGCATAGAACGGCGCGCCAAACACGCCCCGCGACACGGCCTCTTCCAGATTGGCAGCATAGGTCTCGGCCCCTGCCAGCATCCCGCTGCCCGCCAACCCCGCATCAAAGCCCGCAGCGGTCAGTGCCGCACGGATCACCTCATCCTCGGCGATGTTCTGCTGCTCTGCCCAACAGGCGCGTGTGATGCCGTGGACCAACCCACCCAAATCACCGCCGCCCGCCGCCTGCGCCGCAATAATCGCGTAGGATGACGGCGCGGGGTTAGTGGGCCAAAACATCGGCGCGGGGTTCATCGGCACCCCTACCTTAGATGCTTGCCGCCGCATTTCTTGCAGGCGGTACGCCTTGCGGCTTTCATGCCGGTCCTTGGGTGCCTGCCCGCCCGTGCGGCCAAACAACGCCACCACATCCAGCGGCTTATAGGCAATGCTCGCGCCATGCCGCGCGGCGATTTCCTCTAACCGTGTGCCTGCCAAATAGGTAAAGGGCGAAATCGTGGCAAAGTAGTAATCAATATGGGTCATTTTAGCGCCTCATCAGCTGTCCAAGGTTTGCGCAGACCCTAACCCGATGGTAAGCGGTGTCAACGCCACCCGAATCCCCGTTGCCCACTGCTCAAAGGACAAACCCATGGCTAACAGCAATGAACCAAAGTTGATTTCAGGCAATGCCAACATGCCCTTGGCAACGGCGATCGCCCGCCGCATGTCACTGCACCGCGGGATGAGCGTGGGATTGGTCGACGCGCGGGTTGAACGGTTCAACGATGGCGAGATTTTTGTCGAGGTGTTTGAGAACGTACGCGGCGAGGATATGTTTATCATCCAGCCCACCTCAAACCCAGCCAACGACAACCTGATGGAACTGCTGATTATGACCGATGCGCTGCGCCGGTCGTCGGCGTCACGCATCACGGCCGTTATCCCCTATTTCGGCTATGCCCGCCAAGATCGCCGCACCAAGGCCCGCACACCGATTTCCGCCAAACTGGTCGCGAATATGATGGTCGAGGCAGGTATTGAACGCATTTTGACGCTAGATCTTCACGCTGCCCAGATCCAAGGCTTTTTCGATATTCCGGTGGATAACCTCTACGCCTCACCCATCTTTGCCCTTGATATCATGGCGCAATTCAAAGGCTCGATGTCGGATATGATGGTAGTGTCGCCGGATGTTGGCGGCGTGGCGCGTGCGCGCGAGCTGGCCAAACGCATCGGCGCGCCACTGTCGATCGTTGACAAACGCCGCGAAAAGGCCGGTGAGATCGCTGAAATGACCGTGATCGGCGATGTGTCGGGCAAGAAATGCATTATCGTCGATGACATGTGCGATACCGCAGGTACGCTTTGCAAAGCTGCCGAAGTGTTGCTTGAAAACGGTGCGTCCGAGGTTCACGCCTACATCACCCATGGCGTCATGTCCGGCCCTGCGGTCGATCGCGTGACCCATTCCGTGATGAAATCGCTTGTTATCACCGATTCCATTGCGCCCTCGGAGGCCGTTAAGAACTGCCCCAACATCCGCATCCTGCCGACTGCACCGATGTTTGCCCAAGCCATTTTGAACATCTGGAACGGTACATCTGTGTCATCGCTGTTTGAAACGGAAACACTTAGCCCGATTTATGAAGGCATGTACCGCGCCTAACCCATTACGGGGGGGGTACTCCTCCCCCGTTCTGCCTTAGTACAGCTCCCAATCGTCTTCGTCTTTTACACTACCAATCGCAGTCCAATCCGCGCGGATGCGTGCCACGCGCGTATCACCCCACGTGCGAAACACCAGATAAAACCCCTCGACAGTCACCTCATCGCTTGAAATATCCGCGCGCATATTGGTTTTTTGGTCCATATCCCACATCGAGATTGATACCGTCACCACCGGCACGGCCGCAAATACCTCAGGAAATTTCACGAATTTCCGGCTTTCGCGCGGGCCATTGCCCGTCCACATCACGCCGCCATCGGCAAAATCCGAAAACAGGGTCCGAGACCCTTGTTGGATGCCGATCGTATGGGCCGAGAATCGTTTCATTTCAAATCGTCCTATTGCCGCCCACATGTCCAAAATCGAAAATATGCGCGGCCCAAGTTTAAAGCTGGTAAATTACTAGCTTAAATAGGTTAGCCAACAATGAATACAAAACTTTGAAAGCGAGAAACCCAGTTTTTATGTGAAAAGGCCCCGAACACTGCCGGGGCCTTTTCAGAACTATATAACGGGCTTAGTGCGCTTCGTGGTTCCGCAAAACCATCATATCCTGCACCAGCTTTTCCGCTGCATCCTTGTCTTCGGGCAGTGCCATACTGGCCAGCTCACGCGCTTGTTCAATCATCCCGTCCAGCACGGTGCCAGATAGATCATCAACAGCAACAGCCTGCTCGGCCAGTACTGAAACACCCGATGCCGTGATTTCAGCGAAACCGCCGGTCACAGCAAAGGCCAGTGTTTTATCGGCACCAACTGCCTTTAGAATGCCGGGGCGAAGTGTGGTGATGGTGGGGGCATGCCCCTCCATCGCCGTCAGATCACCGTCAGCGCCAGGAATTTGGACCTCGACCGCCTGAAACGAGGCAAGCCGTTTTTCCGGTGATACCAGGTCGAATTGCAAAGTCGCGGCCATGTCGCCCCCTTATGCCGCTGCGGCAGCAAGGCGCTGCGCTTTGGCGATCACATCATCAATGTCACCAACCATATAGAAGGCGGCTTCTGGCAGGTGGTCATATTCACCAGCAACCACAGCTTTGAACGAAGCGATGGTTTTTTCCAAAGGCACCTGAACGCCGTCGGAACCGGTAAAGACCTTTGCCACGTCGAAAGGCTGGCTCAGGAAACGCTCAATCTTACGCGCGCGGGCAACGGCCACTTTGTCGTCTTCCGACAATTCGTCCATACCCAAAATCGCGATGATATCCTGCAACGATTTATAGCGCTGCAAGGTTTGCTGAACGGATGTCGCCACGCCGTAATGCTCTTCGCCAATGATCAGCGGGTCGAGCAGACGCGAGGTCGAACCCAGTGGGTCCACAGCCGGATAAATCCCTTTTTCCGAGATAGAGCGGTCCAGAACGGTCGTCGCGTCCAAGTGGGCGAACGATGTTGCTGGCGCAGGGTCGGTAAGGTCATCCGCAGGTACATACACGGCCTGAACCGAAGTGATCGAACCGTTTTTGGTCGATGTAATACGTTCCTGCATGGCGCCCATGTCGGTTGCCAGTGTTGGCTGATAGCCCACCGCCGAAGGAATACGACCCAGCAAAGCCGAAACTTCCGAACCCGCTTGAGTAAAGCGGAAGATGTTGTCCACAAAGAACAAAACGTCCGAACCGGTATCATCACGGAACTGCTCAGCCAAGGTCAGACCCGACAAAGCAACCCGCATACGCGCACCCGGAGGCTCGTTCATCTGGCCGTACACCAGTGCGATTTTCGACTTTTCCAAATCATCGGGGACGATAACGCCGGATTCGATCATTTCGTGATAAAGGTCGTTGCCTTCGCGCGTACGCTCACCCACGCCAGCAAATACGGACACGCCCGAGTGTACTTTGGCGATGTTGTTGATCAATTCCATGATCAAAACTGTTTTGCCAACGCCCGCGCCGCCGAACAGACCAATTTTGCCGCCCTTGGTGTAAGGCGCCAAAAGGTCGATAACCTTGATGCCGGTCACCAGAATTTCGGTCGCAGTCGACTGATCGGCAAAGCTTGGCGCCTGACCGTGGATCGAGCGGCGCTCTTTCGAGTTGACCGGGCCTTTTTCGTCAACCGGATCGCCGGTCACGTTCATGATGCGGCCCAAGGTGGCCGAACCAACTGGAACCGAAATCGGCAAGCCTGTGTCGGATACAGCTTCGCCACGAACCAAACCCTCGGTCGCGTCCATAGCGATTGCACGAACAGTGCTTTCGCCAAGGTGCTGCGCCACTTCGAGGATCAGTTTCTTGCCGTTGTTTGTTGTTTCAAGTGCGTTCAGGATGGCCGGAAGGTCACCCTCAAACTGCACGTCCACGACAGCGCCGATTACCTGCGTAATCTTACCGGCTGCTTTTGGTGCTTTCGCCATGTCAATACTCCGTTAAGCGGGTCAGAGCGCCTCAGCGCCCGAGATGATTTCAATAAGCTCTTTGGTGATCGCAGCCTGACGCGAGCGGTTGTAGATCGTCGTGTATTTGTCGATCATATCGCCAGCGTTGCGGGTTGCGTTGTCCATCGCACTCATCCGGGCACCCTGTTCCGAGGCCCCGTTTTCAAGCAAAGCGGTAAAGACTTGCGTCGCTACACCGCGCGGCAGCAGGTCGGCAAGAATGCCTTCCTCTGACGGCTCGTAATCGTACAAAGCAACTGCATCGCCTGCATCCACCGCGTCAAATTTCGCGGGAATAACCTGCTGTGCAGTTGGGACTTGGCTGATAACCGATTGGAAACGGTTGAAGAACAGCGTTGCGACGTCAAACTCACCCGCTTCAAAGCGCGCAAGAATTTCGCGTGAAATCGCCTGCGCTTGGGTATAGCCCACCCGCTTCACTTCTGACAGGTCAACATGACCAATCATCAATGATGCGAAATCGCGCTTCAATTGTTCCCGACCCTTTTTGCCAACAGTCAAAATCTTGACCGTCTTGCCTTTTGCCAGCAGCTCATTTGCCTTCAACCGCGCCATCCGCACGATAGAAGAGTTGAAACCGCCGCAAAGGCCGCGCTCAGCCGTCATCACCACCAGCAGATGCACCTTATCCTCGCCGGTCCCGGCAAGAAGCCGGGGCGCCGAGGGAGACGTGCCAACCGAGGCAGAAAGCCCCGCCATGACTGCATTCATCCGCTCGGCATAGGGCCGACCAGCTTCTGCAGCTTCCTGCGCGCGGCGAAGCTTCGCCGCGGCAACCATCTGCATGGCTTTCGTGATCTTACGAGTATTTTTGATACTCGTGATCTTATTTTTTAAGTCCTTTAGGCTCGGCATCTACCTACCCCTTTAGGCGAAATCTTTTGCGTATGCATTCAATGCGGCTTTGATCTTGTCCTCAAGCTCGCCCTTCACCTTACGGTCATTGTTGGTGATATCCGCCAACAGATCCGCATGTGTAGAACGCAGGTGCTTAAGCAAGCCAGCCTCATAGCGACCAACATCTTTTACCGCGATTTTATCAAGGTAGCCCTTGGTACCGGCAAAGATTACGCAGACAATTTCTGCGCCTGTCAGTGGCGAATACTGCGGCTGCTTCATCAATTCGGTCAAACGCGCACCACGGTTCAGCAACTGCTGGGTCGAGGCATCAAGGTCAGAACCAAACTGCGCAAAGGCCGCCATTTCGCGATACTGCGCCAATTCCAGTTTAACCGGACCAGCAACCGATTTCATCGCATCTGTCTGCGCCGCAGACCCAACACGCGAAACCGACAGACCGGTGTTCACGGCAGGGCGAATGCCCTGATAGAACAGTTCGGTTTCCAAGAAGATCTGACCATCGGTGATCGAAATCACGTTTGTCGGAATAAACGCCGAAACGTCGCCGCCTTGGGTTTCAATGATCGGCAGAGCCGTCAACGAGCCCGAACCATGTTCAGCGTTCAGTTTCGACGACCGCTCCAACAGGCGCGAGTGAAGATAGAAAACGTCGCCAGGATAGGCTTCGCGGCCTGGTGGACGGCGCAACAGCAGCGACATCTGACGGTAAGACACAGCCTGCTTGGACAAATCATCATAGATGATCAGCGCGTGGCGGCCATTGTCACGGAAGTGTTCAGCAATCGAAGTCGCGGCATAAGGTGCCAAGAACTGCATCGGTGCTGGATCAGAAGCGGTTGCAGCCACAACAATCGTGTAGGCAATCGCGCCGGTTTCTTCCAGTTTCTTTACCAACTGCGCAACGGTCGAACGCTTTTGGCCGATAGCTACGTAAACGCAGTATAGCTTTTTGCTTTCGTCATCGCCAGCAGCTTTGTTGTAAGAGGCTTGGTTCAGAATGGTATCCAGCGCGATGGCTGTTTTACCTGTCTGACGGTCGCCAATGATCAATTCGCGCTGACCACGGCCAACGGGGATCATCGCGTCAACCGATTTCAGGCCGGTTGCCATTGGCTCATGCACCGATTGGCGCGGAATGATGCCGGGGGCTTTTACGTCTGCAATCGCGCGCTTTGTCGTCCCGATTGGGCCTTTGCCGTCGATTGGGTTACCCAAACCGTCAACAACGCGGCCAAGCAGTTCGTCACCGACTGGAACGTCCACGATCGACTTGGTGCGTTTAACAACGTCACCTTCTTTAATGGCGCGGTCATCGCCGAAAATAACGATACCAACGTTATCAACTTCGAGGTTGAGGGCCATACCGCGGATACCACCGGGGAATTCGACCATCTCACCGGCCTGAACCTTGTCCAGACCATGAACACGGGCAATACCATCGCCTACGCTCAATACGCGGCCAACTTCGGCCACTTCGGCATCTTTGCCAAAGTTTTTGATCTGGTCCTTCAGGATCGCAGAAATTTCAGCTGCTTGGATACCCATTTATCCGACCTCTTTCATTGCATTCTGGAGAGCCGCGAGCTTTGCCTTAACCGACGTATCGATCATGGTAGAACCCAGCTTTACGATCAGACCACCGATGAGGGATTCATCGACAGCGGTTTTTAGTTTCACATCCTTACCGACACTGGCTTTCAGTGTTTCGGCAAGGCTTTTTGCCTGCGCAGCGCTCAGCTTAACGGCAGAAGTTACCTCAGCGGTCACCTCGCCTTTTTCTTCGCTGATCTTATCTTGCACAATCTTGGTCAGGTGCGGCAGCACAAACAGACGGCGTTTTGACGCCATCAATGCCAATGTGTTGGCGCTCAGGGGGGAAAGCCCCATTTTCACGGCAATTGATGCAATCGCTTGTGCCTGATCTGCGCGGGTATAAACCGGCGAAGAAATCAGTGCATTCAGGTCGGCAGAGCTTTTCAAGGCCGCATCAAGGGCGTCAATGTCACCCTCCAGCGTCTTAAGGTCTTTGCTTTCCTTAGCCAGCTCAAACAGAGCAGTGGCGTAGCGTGCAGCAATGCCGGAGGAGATCGAAGCTGATTCTGACACGTCATCCCTTCCGAAATTAGGCCCCCGCTTTGCGTCACACAAAACAAGGGCATCCTATGGCGCATACACATGCATGCGTCTGAATTTTGAAGGTGTGTACCAGAGGCGGATTTGTGCCGCAACCATGAAGAAAAGGTAAAATGCTCGTGATCGACGTTAACATGTCGCAGTACGACACAGATTTTCATTTTTTTGGCGGTTCAACCCGCAGCTTGCCCCCTTATCGCGGCAACAGTCGGGATTCCCACCGACTTTAACGACACAGTCAAGGCCACCTCCCGGCAAATTCTATGGGATTTTGAACGGATAGGGTGATTCTGAAGAGTATGATCGTGCTGCCCCAGCCGTTTCGATAAACGGCTGCCCCATAGATTAGGACCAGATCGGGCAATCTGTGCTTATGGCCGCCGCGCGTTTTAGCGAATCTCGCCTGCTTGCGGGAACCTAAACGGGCGACGCCCGCCTAAATACCGCCGACATGTTGCAATTACCGCGATGTGCGCTCAACGGCTCAAACCGCAACACATTCATGCTTTTGTTTTTCTGGATTGAATGAGGCTGGCAACTCCGTCCCGCAGCAGAGGATCGTTTCCCCGCAACGCAGGCTCGGGCGCGCCTTGGCCCATGCCTTCCAATACCCGCAAGGGGCGGCGCACCACGGCACCCAAGCCGCCCTGCACCGGCGCGCGATGCTGTTTTGACACTTCAACCATCAACACACCGCCGGCCAACAAAGCCGAAAACCGCCGGCCGTTGCGTTCAAAGAAGTCAGATGTCCGCAACCAAAACGGATGCCCTGACGGCGGCCCGTAAAGCGCCGAGCTGCTGCGCTCAACCGTGAAATCATACCGCTTTAGCTGCGCCTCGAGCTGGCTCATGGAATAAGGGCGGCCAAAGCCGAATGGCGTGCCATCACGCCGCGCCCATAGCCCAGACCGTGACGGCACAATAAACAACGCCCGACCACCGGGGCCTAGCACCCGTGCCGCCTCTTCAAGCACAAATGACGGTTGCTCGGATGTCTCTAATCCGTGCATCAGAATCAATCGGTCCACAATTCCAGTCGCCAGTGGCCATGCGGTTTCCTCACACAGCACCGCCACATTCGCCATGCCCGCAGGCCAAGGCATTACCCCTTGCGGCGCGGGCATCAACGCCACCACCCGCCGCGCGTCTGTCAAATAAGGCCGCATCAACGGCGCGGCAAAGCCAAACCCCGCCATGGTTTGCCCCGCCACACTGGCAGTCGGCCACATCCGCACCACCGTATCGCGGATCGCGCGCTGCGCCACACGGCCCAATTTGGTCCGGTAATAGAAATTACGAAGATCAAGCACATCAAGATGCATTGCAGCCAAGGCCTTTTTCGGGCGAAGTTACCCCAACATTACCCAAAGTGAGGCAAAAGACCATGGCGATTGAAATTCTGACCATCCCCTGCCTAAGCGATAACTACGCCTACCTTATCCACAACTCCGAGACCGGCGATACCGCCCTGGTCGACGTTCCCGAGGCAGCGCCTATCCTTTCCGCCTTAAACGCCCGCAACTGGCAGCTTACCGATGTATTGTTAACACATCATCACTGGGATCATATTGATGGCCTGCCCGGCCTCTTGGCAGGCCTGCCCCAAACGCCCAAAATCTGGGGGGCCGCCGCTGATGCCCACCGCCTGCCGCCCTTGGATCGCGCCCTTACAGATGGCGAAACCGTCATCATCTGCGGCGAGCCGGTCCAGATTTTCGACCTGTCAGGCCATACGCTTGGGCATATCGCCTTTTACTTTCCCACCACTCAGGCGCTGTTTTCCGGCGACAGTGTAATGGTCATGGGCTGCGGCCGCTTGTTTGAAGGCACGCCTGCGCAAATGTGGGCCAGCCTGCAAAAACTGACCGCCCTGCCCGATGCAACCCGCCTGTTTTCGGGCCATGAATACACCGTCAGCAACATTCGTTTCGCATTGGCTCTTGAACCCGCCAACTCCGAGCTTATCTTACTGGAAGATCGCATGAACACTCTGCGTGCCAAAAATACGCCGACGATCCCCACAACACTGGCACAAGAACGTACATTCAATCCGTTCCTCCGCGCCCCAAACCCCGACATGAAGGCAGCGCTTGGCATGACCGGCGCCCCAGATGTTGATATCTTTACCGAAATCCGCGCCCGCAAGGACAAATTCTGACCATTCCCTCCAACGATTCATCACTTTTTTCCACCTTTGCGACAGAAAGCTTAAATAATCGGAAAAAAGACTTGAAGCCGCCGAAATAAAACCGATCCTTAATAGTATGAGGCCATGGTCATTGGGTAATCGCCCAAACGGCCAGCAGAACACGAGGAGCACTATACCGTGCCATCATTTTCCACGACGCTTGAACAGGCAATCCATGGCGCTTTGGCACTGGCCAACGCGCGCCGCCACGAACTTGCCACGCTGGAACATTTGCTTCTGGCATTGATTGATGAACCCGAGGCCTCGCGCGTCATGAAGGCGTGCTCGGTTGATCTTGACGAATTGCGCAAAACCTTGGTTACTTTTATCGACGATGACCTGTCCACCTTGGTCACCGATGTTGATGGGTCCGAGGCTGTGCCGACGGCCGCTTTCCAGCGCGTCATTCAGCGCGCTGCGATTCATGTCCAATCCTCGGGCCGTAATGAGGTGACTGGTGCCAACGTCTTGGTCGCCATTTTTGCCGAGCGCGAATCAAACGCCGCCTATTTCTTGCAAGAGCAAGACATGACCCGCTATGACGCGGTCAATTACATCGCCCACGGCGTCGCCAAAGACCCCGAATTTGGCGAGCAGCGGCCTATCACCGGCGCAGAAGAGCACATGGAAACCCCTAAGGGGGAAGCGGGAGACGCAAAAGAATCGGCGCTGTCAAAATACTGCGTCGACCTGAACGTCAAAGCCATCAAAGGTGATGTTGACCCACTGATCGGGCGCGAATCTGAGGTTGAGCGCTGCATTCAGGTGCTCTGCCGCCGCCGCAAAAACAACCCGCTTTTGGTCGGCGATCCCGGGGTTGGCAAAACCGCCATCGCCGAAGGCCTCGCATGGAAGATCGTACGCGGCGAAACGCCTGAAATCTTGGCCAAGGCCACGATCTACAGCCTTGATATGGGCGCGTTGTTGGCAGGCACCCGCTACCGCGGCGATTTTGAGGAACGTCTGAAAGCCGTTATCAAAGAAACCGAAGAGCATCCCGATGCGATCCTGTTCATCGACGAAATCCACACGATCATCGGTGCAGGGGCCACGTCGGGCGGCGCTATGGATGCCTCAAACTTGCTAAAACCAGCGCTTCAGGGCGGCAAGTTGCGCACCATGGGCTCGACCACTTACAAAGAATTCCGTCAACATTTCGAAAAAGACCGCGCCCTCTCGCGTCGTTTCCAGAAAATCGACGTGAATGAGCCGTCCGTTCCAGACGCGATCAAAATCCTTATGGGGCTAAAGCCCCATTTTGAGGAACACCATGATCTGCGCTACACCGCCGATGCGATCAAATCCGCCGTCGAACTGGCTGCACGCTATATCAACGACCGCAAGCTGCCGGATTCTGCGATCGACGTGATTGATGAGGCAGGTGCCGCACAGCATCTCGTTACCGAATCCAAGCGCCGCAAAACCATCGGCACCAAGGAAATCGAAGCTGTGGTCGCCAAGATCGCCCGCATCCCGCCGAAGAACGTCACCAAAGACGATGCCGAGGTCCTGCGCGATTTGGAAAAATCGCTCAAACGCGTGGTGTTTGGTCAGGACAAAGCAATCGAGGCCCTCGCCTCGGCCATCAAGCTCGCCCGCGCAGGCCTGCGCGAGCCCGAAAAACCCATCGGCAACTACCTGTTCGCAGGCCCAACCGGGGTTGGCAAAACCGAGGTCGCGAAACAACTCGCCAACACTTTGGGGTTGGAACTGCTGCGGTTTGACATGTCCGAATACATGGAGAAACACGCCGTGTCTCGCTTGATCGGCGCGCCTCCGGGCTATGTCGGCTTTGACCAAGGCGGTATGCTGACGGATGGCGTCGACCAGCACCCGCATTGCGTTCTGCTGCTTGATGAAATGGAAAAGGCGCATCCGGATGTCTATAACATCCTGCTGCAAGTCATGGATCACGGCAAACTGACCGACCATAACGGCCGGACAGTCGATTTCCGCAATGTTATCCTCATCATGACGTCAAACGCCGGCGCGCAAGAAATGTCCAAATCAGCGATTGGCTTTGGACGTGATCGGCGGACGGGCGAAGATACTGCCGCGATTGAACGGACCTTTACTCCCGAATTCCGCAACCGCCTTGACGCGGTGGTAAGCTTTGCCCCCTTGGGTCGCGAAGTCATCCGCCAAGTGGTTGAAAAATTCGTCCTCCAACTCGAAGCCCAACTCTTGGACCGCAACGTTCATATTGAGATGACCGAAGAGGCCGCGAATTGGCTCGGCGAAAAGGGCTATGATGATAAAATGGGCGCGCGCCCACTTGGGCGCGTGATTCAGGAACACATCAAAAAACCGCTGGCCGAGGAATTGCTGTTTGGCAAGTTGATGAAGGGCGGCGTGGTCAAGGTCGGCCTCAAAGACGGCTTACTCGACCTTAGCTATGAAGAACCGAGCAAGCCGCGCATAACAGGCAAAAAAACCCCGCTCCTCACCGCCGAGTAACGGGCTGACATGATAAGCCTTGCTTTTAGGCCTCCGCACACGCGGGGGTCTTTTCTTTATCCTGTCATCCGCACGGCTATGATGAGTAAAAAGACATTAAAAACGGCGTCATAATTCGCGCCGCCCGCCTTGCCATTGCAGGCACCAACCCCATTCAGCGTTCTGTAAGCTTCAGCTCAATGCGCCGGTTTTGGGCGCGCGCAGCCTCTGAGTCGCCGACCGCCACCGGCTGCCATTCGCCAAACCCAGTCGCCGCCATCCGATTCGGGGGGAAACCCAGATCATTTTGCATGAATCGCACCACCGACAGGGCGCGGGCCTGGCTTAATTCCCAGTTATCCGCAAAGGCCCCTGTCCCTGACAGAGGAACGTCATCGGTATGGCCATCCACGCGGATGATCCAATCAATCCCGTCTGGAATTTGCCCTGAAACCTCGCGCAGCGTCTCGACCACGCCGGCAATCTGGCGCCGGCCCTCGGGGGCCAAAGTGGCCGAGCCGGGCTGAAACAACACTTCGCTCGAAAACACAAACCGGTCGCCGACAATCCGAACGCCTTCGCGGCCGGCCAGAACGCTGCGCAACTGGCCAAAGAACTCGGACCGGAAAGTTTCTAACTTCTTCGTCTCAGCCAACAAGCGTTTGCGCTCGGCCTCTTCCAGTTCGGCCCGCCTTTTTTGCTCGGCTGCGACCTGCGCAAGGGCGGTGTTCAGTTGCGTTCCCAAAGTATCAAGCCGCACATCTGCCGCCTGATCTTTGGCCGCCGAAGCATCCAGCAAACCCTGCAAATCGCCAAGCTGGCCACGCAACGCCGCGATCTGCTCATTCAACAGCGCCACCCTGCGGGCATTATCTTCCGACTTCGTTTCTGCATCGGCAAGGGCGGCGCGGGCCGTTGCCAGCAGCGCATCTTTACCGGTCAAATCCGCTCCAGACTGGTTGGCTGCCGTCTGCGCCGCCGCCAGCAAGGTAAGCGTTTCTTCGGCCCGTTTTCGCTGGTCTTCCAAGGCCAAAGTCATCGCGGTCAACTCGGTTTGCGAGGCGGCGAGTTTGGCCCGCAAGGCCTCCGCCGCCGCGAGATCGACCAGCCGCGCTTCTTCTTCTGCCGTCAGCTTGGTCTCGACGCCCTCCAGCCGTGCCCGCAAAGCCTCGGCTGCGGCGCGTTCTGCCAGTAGGGCTGCTTGCTCTTGGGTCAATGAGGCCTCGGTGCCCTTCAACTGGTTTCGCAACGCCTCGGCGGCAGCAAGTTCGGCCAAACGGTTTTTCTCGGCCTCGGACAGGCTGGCCTCTAGCGTGGCCATCCGGTCTTTTAGGCCCTGCGCGTCTTGGCTTGCGGCTTGCGCCAGTACCAGATCTTTTTGCAACCGCGCCACTTCGGCCGCCAGTGCCTCGGCCTTGGCGTCGGTTTTGATCTGCGCATCGGTTGCAGCCCCCAGACGCGCCGCAAGGGCTGCCAATTCCGCACCGCGGTTTTCAACTTTCCCTTCAGCCTCGGTCAGGCGCACCAGCGTATCCGCAAGGCTTGCTTGCCCGTCTGCCAGCTTGGTTTTCAAATCGGCAACAAGCGCATCCAAGGCCTCGCGCCGTGCTGCGGCCAAACGGGCCGTCTCGGCTTGGGCATCAATCTCGTCTCGGGCACGGGCCAGTGCCAGATTTAACGCCTCTTGTTCGGAAATCATCCGCGTTTGCGCGGCTTCAAGATCGGCGACATTGGCGGTCAAGGTTTCGGCTTGGCCCCGTGCCGCGTCGCGTTCGGCAAGCAGGCTGGCCACCTGCTGCTCAAAGCTGCTGATGCGTGCGGTTGCGGTATGCAACTCGGCCTGCCGCGCGATAAGCTGGCTGGACAGCGAGGCCGCAAGTGCTGCTTGTGTTGCCCCCTCGGCCTGTGCTGCGGTTAGGCTTTTGCCCAACTGCCCCACCTCAGCCGCCAGATTATCGGCACGGTTTCGTTCCAACCCCAAAGCATCTGCAAGCCCTGCGACTTGGGCGGTTAGACTGTCCAGCTCATGGTCTTGGGTATCAATGGTTTCACGCAGCACCGATTGCACGATCATAAAGATCGACAACACAAACATCAGCACCAGTAAAAGCGCCGTCATCGCATCGACAAACCCCGGCCAGATCGAGCCGTTCATCTTTTGCCCGTTACGACGGCTGAGCGCCATAGCCTAGCCCCGCCCTACAGCGCTGCGCGACAATTGACGGATCGCATTCGTCAAGCCGGCAATATCAGATCGCAGATCAGCCACGCTTTCTTGGCGGCCAGCCGAAATCTCTTCCAAAATGCGCAACAATTGCACGTCAATTGAGCGCAGACGCATCCGGTTCTCGGCCTCGGGGCTTTCCTCATTCAGGTTCGCCAGCACTTGCGCATAGCTATTTTGGCTATCGGCAATGCGGGTCAAAACCTCGATCTGCGCTATGGCAATTTGGGCAAGCTGGTCTTGGGCTTGGCTACCGGCTTGCACTTGGGCCGACAAATCCTTGACCGCCTCGGTCAAGCTGCCCAACCGCTCATCAGCCTCATTCCGCGACACATCGGCCTGCACAAACAGATTTTGCAGAACCTCCAACTGACGGGCGACTTGGTCCATAACCCCGCCAAGCCCCGACATATCATCGCCATCGCCGCTACCGTCGCCAGCGGAAAAGCCTAGGCGGGTGATCGACGACAGCCATTCTTCCAGCTCGCGGTAAAAGCGGTTCTGGCCGTGGCTGGCGAACAATTCCAACATCCCCACAACCAGCGATCCCGCCAGCCCCAAAAGCGAGGAGGAAAACGCCGTGCCCATACCGCCCAGCTGCACCTCTAGCCCGCCCATCAGCTTGCCAAACACCTCCATCCCCGTTTCGCCCGGTTGTGGTGCAAGGTTGCGGATGGTCTGCACAATAGCAGGAACAGTGGTGGCAAGGCCGTAAAACGTACCCAAAAGCCCAAGGAATATCAATAGGTTGACAAGGTATCGCGTGATATCGCGGGCCTCATCAATCCGCGTGGCAACACTGTCTTGGATAGACCGCGATGACGAGGCCGAGATTTGCATCCGCGCGCCACGGCTGCGCAACAGCGCCGCCAGCGGAGCCAACAAGCGCGGGGCGCTGACCTGCTCGGCATCGGGGGTTGGCTGCACAAAACCAAGGATCCACCGTACAGATTGCATCAGCTGCAACACCTGCCAAAAGCAGGCCAGCACGCCAAACACAAAAACCATCACGATAAAGCCGTTCAGCCAGACGTTGGCCAAAAAGACACTAGAAAGAAGCCCCCAAGCCACAAAGGCCCCAATGGCCACAAGGACGACCACGGCCAGCATCAAGATGATCTGGCGGATCGGTTGGGTAAATGACAATTCTGCCTCGGCTGTGGTCTTGTCCATGCGGCGCGCTCGACCCTTTTTGGTATAAGTTGATTTAACTTAGGCGTGTTATGGCGTGCTGCCAACCATCATTTCACAGCAGTTTCGCGCAAAGCCGTCACGCGAGCACAAAGCCATTCCAGATCGGTGTCGCCAATGCCCAACTGCGCCAAATGGGCAGAGGTGTTGAACAGATATTCACAATTGCGCCCGCGCCCGCCAACGGCTTGGGCGATGATCTGCGCCTGCTCCTCTAACGGCAGGGTGCAGTATTGGTCATGCGAAGGGTCGATCACATAGCACAGCGCGGTGACTTCGCTGCCATCGTCCAACTGCAACGGCAGCCAATCCTCTAAATAGGCCGCAGAAACCAACTCGCGTTCGCGCAGTGCGGCCAAGGTCGCCTCCTCGGCGCCGTCTTGCACGCGAAACGCCACGCCGGCACATTTGGCCGCCGCCGCGCGATCCAACGCAAGCACAAGGCCAGGGTCGATTTCGGTGCCACGATGATGGATAGACCGCATACAAAAACTACGGTGCCAGCCGTTCAGCATGGCAACACGCTGTTCGGCCACGGCAAATCCGGGGTTCCAAACCAATGATCCGTAACCGAAAACCCAAAGTGGCTTTTGCATCTACTGGCCCTCCGCTCTTTGGCCTTGTAGACAGCATCTGCGGCAAAATGAAAAGAGGGCACAGGATGCGCTGGTTGACGAGCTTGGTGATAGTATTAGGCTGCCTTTGGGGCGGCTATTGGTTTGTCGGCGAACGCGGGTTTGAAGCCGCCGCGCGCGGTTGGTTTACTGGGCTTGAGGCAAACGGCAAGGTCGCAACCTTTAGCAAACTAGAGGTTCATGGTTTTCCCAACCGCTTTGATCTGACGGTGAAAGACCCACATTTCGCCGACCCAGCACGTACGATCGACTGGACAGCACCGTTTTTTCAAATTCTTAGCCTGAGCTATAAACCGTGGCATGTGATCGCCGCCTTTCCGAATGAACAGCGTTTGACCCTGCCATATGATGCCATGACCATCCGGTCGGAGAAGATGCAAGCAAGCGTGGTGGTCAAGCCGCAGCCCGCGCTGCCCTTGGATAGGATGACCCTGATTGGCGCGGCGGTTTCCGCCGTTGGCGATAGGGGCTGGGTGGTCAGTGCCGATGCCCTGCAATTTGCCACGCGCTTGGATGAAAGCCGCGCGGATTGGCATGAGATTGGCTTGAATGTTACCAACCTTACCCCCGATGCAGGCTTAACGGTGCTGTTCAACGGGGTTTTACCGGCGCAGATAGGGCTGATCCGCGCTGATGCGCATGTGGGCTTTACCGTACCGATTGACAGGCAAGTGCTGACCACACAGCCGCAGATTGCGCGGCTTGACCTTGATAATCTGCGCATTGAATGGGGCACATTGCAGGTTACGGCCAAGGGCAGCGTGATTGCCGATGCCGATGGCTTTGCCCAAGGCGATGCCGTTCTGCGGTTGGAAAACTGGCGTGTGGCATTGGATGTGGCACAAAGCACAGGCATTCTGTCGGCCAAGGACCGCCAGCTTTGGGAACAGGCGGCACAGTTTTTGGCCAGAAATTCCGACAGTTTAGAGCTGCCCTTGAAATTCAAAAGCGGCCGCAGTTTTGTGGGGCCGTTTTCTGTCGGGCCTGCCCCTCGGTTGCGTTAGGGTTTATTTGCAGTAAGGCCCGCCGCGATACTTTGCGGTATCAAGGTGCAAATGGTTCTCATGATAACCATCCGAGCCAGGGCCCAACGTGGTGCCAAAAATCCCGCAAGCGCCTTTATGGGCGCTGCGGATCGCTTTGCCACGGTTTGATTTATAATCGTTCAACACCGTGACCTCGGTGCCATTCTCCAGCTTAAACCCTGCGATATCAATGGCTTTTCCGCGGCCATGTTCGCTGACTTTGGCGCCTTTGACGTTGTTTCGGCCGCGGCACGCGTAATGCGCGGCCACGTCCAAGCCGACCACTTTTGTCTTGCCAAAAGCAGGCTTTAGCTTGGTTGTCACCCACTTACGCAGAGCGCGAGCCGTCTCGCAATCAAGCGTTGCTGGCATCGAAAGCTTGACGCCGTCAACAGCTGTCACACGCACGGGCGCATCAATGCCACAACCGTTTTGGGGGCTTTTGATCGCCGTAATCATAGTGCCCTCAATCGCGCTATCTTTGCAAACGCCCCCGGCGGCGTATGTTTTCGGTTTTTGGACGGCTCGTTCCTGCCCGCCAAACAGCTTGCCGATAACACCTTGTGGCGGGGCGCTGACCTTTTCGACAAAGCCTTTTGGCCGCGGTTGCGGGCGGATGGAGCGCGGCAAAATCAGATTTTCGTTAGACGACACCTGAACGGCTACGGGTTGCGATTGCGGCGGGCGCGGCTGTGGGCGAACCGAACCAATGTCGGCCAGTGCAGGAAGGCCAAATGTACAGGTCAGGCAAACGGCAAACGCAAGCCGTTTCATGCGTTGGCTTCGGGTTCGGATTTAGCCTGCGCTGGCTGGCCGCCACGGCCAAAATCGGGGGCGTCTGTATCTTGGCCCGCTTGGATAATGCTGCGGCGAATGGCGCGGGTGCGGGTGAAATACGCATGCAAATGCGCACCGTCGCCTTTGCGAATAGCGCGCTGCAAGGCGAACAATTCCTCGGTAAACCGACCAAGGATTTCCAGCGTGGCGTCTTTGTTTGTCAAAAACACATCGCGCCACATGGTCGGGTCGCTGGCGGCAATACGGGTAAAATCGCGAAAGCCAGCAGCCGAATATTTGATCACTTCGCTATCGGTCACGCGGCGCAAATCATCGGCCACGCCGACCATCGTATAGGCGATAAGGTGGGGCGTGTGGCTGGTAACGGCCAACACCAAATCATGGTGCGGTGCGTCCATTTCTTCAACATTGGCGCCCATCCCTTCGCAAAGATTGCGCAGGTGGGTCACGGCATCAGGGTCACTGCCTTCGGGCGGGGTCAGCAGCCACCAGCGATTTTCAAACAGCGTGGCAAAGCCAGATCGCGGGCCGGAATGTTCGGTCCCTGCCAGCGGATGGCCGGGAATAAAATGCACCCCTTGCGGGATATGCGGGGCGACGGCATCGATCACCGCTTGTTTGACCGAGCCTACATCGGTGACAGTTGCGCCAGCTTTCAGATGCGGCGCAATCTCAATGGCAATGCTGCCCATCGCACCAATCGGCACGGCCAAAACCACAAGATCGGCACCATCAACCGCCTGTGCGGCCGTGTCAAAAACCGCATCGCAAAAGCCAAGCTCCATCGCGGCATCGCGTGTGCCGGCCGATTTTGCATGGCCGACAATCGTGCCCGCAAGCCCGCGTTGCCGCATCGCATGCGCCATGGATGACGCGATCAGCCCCAAGCCGATCAGCGCTACTTTTTCATAGATCACAGCCATTAACGTTTGCCTTTGAACTGCGCCACAGCATGCGCCACACGGCGACACGCGCTTTCATCGCCAACGGTAATGCGCAGGCAATGCGGCAGCTTATACCCCGCCACGCGGCGCACAATCAGCCCTTGGTCACACAAAAACGCATCGCAAGCCTCGGCCTCGGCGGCATCAGCGAAACGGGCAAGCACGAAATTGGCCAGCGACGTGTCGGACGGCACCCCAACCTCGGCAAGCGCTTCGGCAAGCCAAACCCGCATCCGCGCATTATCGGCACGGCAACGGTTAATATAGTCTTGGTCACGCATAGCGGCCTCGGCGGCCTCAAGCTGGGTGTTTGACAGGTTGAAAGGCCCGCGAATACGGTTCAGCACGTCAATAATCGCCTTGGGGCCATAACCCCAGCCGATGCGCAAACCGCCCAAGCCGTAGATTTTCGAAAAGGTCCGCGTCATCACCACATTGTCGCGCTGCTCAATCAGCGACAGCCCGCCGTCATAGCCATCAACATATTCGGCATAGGCCCCGTCTAGCACCAAGATCGCTTGGGGTGGCAAGCCTTCGGCAAGTTGCGCCACCTCGGCAGCCGAAATCATCGTGCCGGTGGGGTTGTTGGGGTTAGCGATAAACACCAGTTTCGTGCGCTCATTACAGGCAGCCAGCAGCGCGCCGACATCAGTTGTACGCTCACGCTCGGGCACCTCAACAGGGGTGGCACCTGCCGCCATCGCCGAAATGCGGTACATGAGGAAACCGTGCTCGGTGAACAAAACCTCATCACCGGGGCCTGCATAGGCCTGGCACAGAAAGTGGATAATCTCATCACTGCCGACGCCGCAAATGACGCGGTCGGCATCCAGATGCTGCACGTCGGCAATCGCCTCGCGTAGGGCGGCGTGATCGGTGTTGGGGTAGCGGTGCAACGCATGAACCGAACGACCAAACGCCTCTTTGGCCTTATCCGACGGGCCAAACGGGTTTTCGTTTGAGGACAGTTTGATGGTGTTGGTTTTGCCAGCAACAGTGGCTGCACCGCCTACGTACAAGGCGATGTCCATAATGCCTGGCTGTGGCCGAATGTCAGACGTCATAATAGCGCTCCCCCGAGATGCAGCGTCTTGTTAACGGCTTCGCGCGGCCCTGACCAGAGGCTGTAAACGCAAAACGCCGCCCAAATTGGGCGGCGTTTCATTTGGCCCACAGTTGCAGGCCCTATTTCTACCAAGATTAGTTCTTGGCGTAATATTCGACCACAAGGTTTGGTTCCATAACAACAGGATATGGCACGTCGCCCAAAGTTGGGGTGCGCACAAATGTTGCGGTCATTTTCGAGTGATCAACTTCGATATAGTCAGGCACGTCACGTTCAGCCAAAACAACAGCTTCCAGAACGATCGCCAATTGCTTGGAACGGTCACGCACTGCAATCACGTCGCCTTCTTTAACGCGGTAAGACGCGATATTCACGCGCTGACCGTTTACGGTGACGTGGCCGTGGTTCACGAACTGACGTGCAGCAAACACTGTTGGCACGAATTTCGCACGGTAAACAACAGCATCCAAACGACGCTCCAGCAGACCTACCAGCATTTCGCCAGTGTCGCCTTTTACACGTTCCGCTTCGGTATAGATCTTGCGGAATTGCTTTTCGGTCAGGTCGCCGTAGTAACCCTTCAATTTCTGCTTTGCGCGCAACTGTGTACCGAAATCGGACAGTTTGTTCTTACGGCGCTGACCGTGCTGGCCCGGGCCGTATTCACGCTTGTTCACTGGCGACTTTGGACGGCCCCAGATGTTTTCGCCCATACGGCGGTCAATTTTGTACTTGGCAGAGGTGCGTTTTGTCATCTCTGATCTCCTTCGGTTATAGACATGAAGGGCGTTGTCCTTCCCCTTGGCCGCTAGGCCGCGGGTGACAGGGTTCCTTTTGCAAGGGCCACCAACACCAATGAAAAGTCCTCGGACGTAAATCCGAGGACAGGGCGGCTTATATAGGCCCGCGCCATGGTGTCAACCGGTTAAGCCGCTAAATTGTGCCGCAAAATAGCGGCCTCGGGGCCAGACAGGTTGCGCCGCGCGTAATCGCCGTAAATATGCGGGTTATCGCCAAGCCCCGGCAAGATTTGCAACAGGCCTGCCTGCTGGTCCGGCGCGACCGTATCCAACGCGGTGTTCGACGGATGAAAGCTTTCGGTTTCCAACCCATTCGCCCAGATCACCTGATGGCGTTCAAGCAAGATGTGAATATAGGTCACGTCACGCAAGGTTTGATCGACCACAATAGAGCTGTCGTTGATCAGGTCTTCCGCCGCCACCAACACCTCGGGCGTGTTGAACAAATCCTGTGTCGCCGCCCCTTTTACCAACATGCGATGCTGCGGCGAAACCAAAAGATCATCCTCGGGACGCCCCAACCCCAGCGCATTTGCCCGCAGCCGGATGGGCCGCAAATGGGGCATCGCATGCAACCGCGCGCCTGTCATCCGGCGGGCGCCGATCCACAAAATCTGCTGCATTCCGTTGTCTTTGGTGGCGATATAATCACACGGCCGCAAATCTTGAATCAACTGCGCGCCGCCCTTTGTGCGAATGGCCGTGCCGGGGGTAAAGCAAATCACCCCGCCTGCCGCGCGCGCGCCTGTAACCTGCGCTGTGCGGTCGATCGCCAAGCGCACCACCCACAAATCACTGTTTGCAGGCGGAATCTTATCGACAAACATCAACAGGCGCGCGCGAGTATCGGGCACGTCGATCAATGTGACCGTATAGCTTTGGATGCCATCGGTGACGATAAAACTTTGGTCTGGCAAATCTTCGCCATGATCGCCCGCAGCCTTGGCGATGCTGCTTGGCGTAACCGCAGATCCGATCAGCCGCCGCACCATCCGTGCTGCGCGTTTGCGTAAATCCGCTGCCCCTTCGGCACCTTGCAGTAGCAAAACGTCCTGCGCACCATCTACGCGAACGGAGTCACCTGTCCAGCGCCAAGAGGCGCCAACGGCGAGTACGTCCAATGGTGCGGCCTTCAGGCCGTCTGTTTCTGTCTGCGCCCAAGAGATAACGAACGTGCCTTGAAAGCCCGTTCCCATTGCCTGTATGCCTGCTCGTTTTTTTATCTTTATATCAACATAGGGTAACAGGCGATGCACGGCTTGGCTATTGCAATAATACCACAAGTGCAGAGAATCGAATATAGCTCTGCCGCACGCTCACGGCTTGACTGCCATACAAGTATACCATTATCCGGTTAACAGCCAAAAGCCGGATAGCAAAAAGGGAATCCGATGAAACCTTGCCCGCCCCAACCCGCCGCCCAAACTGAAAATGCCACCGCCATCAATGCGCAATTTTGGGCTGATTGGTTTTGGCGTGATTTCTTGGGTGATTGGCTGGCGCAGGTCCAAGATGGCGATTTTGGCGTGTTTGACGCGCTGGATGCAGATGGGACCCCCGACCTGACGGCTGGCAAATCCCTGTTGGCGCAAGCCCGCACGCTGTTCACCCTGTCACATGCGGCACTTTTGTCGGACGATCCGGCCCTTTTGGCTGCCGCCAAAAAACAAGCCGCATTCTTGCACCGCTTTCGCAAGGCCCCCGGCCTTTACCGCTGCACGGCCAACCGCGACGGCAGCCCAACGGGACAAGCCGCCGATGAAGGCGCCCGCAGTTATGACCAAACCTTTGTCATTCTGGGGCTGGTCACGTGGAACCGCCTCTGCCCCTCGGACGGCGTCCCGCAGTTGATTGAGGAGTGCTGGCACGCCCTGCAAACCGAACTGACCGACCCCGCGACAGGCCTTTTGTTGAACGATGACATCGGGGCCAATCTGACCCCCGCCCAAAACCCGCATATGCATTTGTACGAAGCCTGCTTGCAAGCCATGCGCATGACCGGCGATGCCGTTTGGCTGACACGCGCCGCCGGATTGCGCAGCACCGGCCTAGACCATTTCATGGACCAAGACAGCGGAAGTCTTGCCGAATTCCTGACCCCCGATCTGTTGCCCCTGCCCGGCGCGGATGGGCAAAGACGTGAAATCGGCCATCAATGCGAATGGGCATGGCTGCTGCTGCAAGAGGCCGAGCTGGCCGAAACGCCCGCTATCGGCGCACCCGCAGCACGGCTTTTGGCCTTTGCCGATCGGTTTGGCTTTGCCCACTCTGGCCCGCTGAAAGGCGCTGCATTTGATGCCATCTCGGCTGCGGGCGAGGTCACCGAAAACAGCTTTCTGTTGTGGCCACAAACCGAAGTCATCAAAACACTCGCCATCCGCCACATCGCAGCCGAGCCAGAGGCAGGCGCCCGCGCACAGGCCATGCTGTGCCTAATGTTTGATCGCTGGTTTGCAGGCCGCCCCGTCTTCGTGAACCGGCTTGACGCCGAGGGCAACAGCCTGTGGTCCGAGGCGCTGACCCGGTTGATGTACCACGTGATTTTGGCCATGACCGAAGGGGCGCGGGCAGGTTTATGGCCCGGCCCAGCAACGGCAAAACCGGCATAAGGTCGGCAGCCTTTCGCCTGTGCGGCAGGGCAACGGCAATGTGAGATGAAAGCGACACAACGATCGGCTACCTTGGGGCTGATACATTTGGACTGCGCGCATGATTGACCCGCCAACCCTCGCCGCTTTTCGTTTTGGCTATGGCCTGCCCCATGCCAACACCGCCACGCCACAGGCGATGCTGGCCGCGCTGACTGGCCCCGATTACATGGCCGAAACGCACCCAACCCAAGGTCTTGCCGAGGTGCTACCGATGATGGCAAGCGCGTTTGAAGCCCGCAAAATGGCGCGCAAAGACAAAATGTTGGGCGCAGATTACAAGGCGGCAATCCGCGCGGTCACCCTTGCCGCCGAGGCGGGTGTGCGGGCGCAATTTGCCCGAGCTTTAGATGCCGAAGACGGGTTTCGCGAACGGCTGGTTGCTTTTTGGGCCGATCATTTCACCACCAAGGCGCGGTCGGCGGTGGAACGCGGCCTGCCCGGCGCGCTCATCCATGATGCAATCCGCCCGCATGTTTCTGGCCGCTTTGCAGATATGCTGATCGCGGCCACCTTGCACCCGGCGATGCTGTCTTTTCTGGATCAGTCCGCCTCTACCGGCCCCAACTCACCCGTCGGCCAGCGCAGCAAACGCGGACTGAATGAAAACCTGGCGCGCGAACTGTTAGAGCTGCACAGCCTCGGCGTTGACGCAAATTATGCACAGGTCGACGTGCGGCAAATGGCGCTGCTGCTAACGGGGCTTGCGGCCAACCCGTCCAGCGGCTTTCAGTTTAATGCCAATCGGGCCGAACCGGGCGCCGAGACCGTGCTGGGAAAACCCTATGGCGGCGAAGGCCTTGCGCCGATCAAAGCCGCCCTGACCGACCTTGCCCACAGGCCTGAAACCGCCGCCCACATCGCTCGCAAACTCGCCGTGCATTTCGTGGCCGACCAACCCGATCTGGCCTTGGTGGCCACGATGACCACCGCCTATCAAGACAGCGGCGGTGATTTGCAACAGGTCTATGCCGCGATGCTGGGCCACCCTGCCGCATGGGCACCCGAACAGGGAAAGGCCCGCCAACCGGTGGAATTTGTGCTAGCAGCACTACGCGCTTTTGGCATGACGGGGGCAGAGTTGCGGCGCATGGGGCGGGGCCAATTTATCCGGATGGTTCAACGCCCTATGGCGTTAATGGGCCAAGACTGGCAACAGCCCATAGGGCCCGATGGTTGGGCCGAGGCGACCGAAGCATGGATCACCCCGCAAGGGCTGGCCGCCCGCATCACTTGGGCGATGGAGGTGCCAGGCCGCTTGATCGTACCGATGCCCGACCCTGTGGCCTTTGCCAAAACCGCCCTTGGGCCGGCTGCCGATGCGCGGTTGCTTTGGGCCGTGGCGCGGGCAGAATCGAAACGCGAAGGCGTGGGGTTGGTGCTTGCCTCGCCCGCCTTTAACCGGAGATAGCCGATGGACAGACGCCAGTTTTTGCGAGCAATGACAGGGGCTGGATGCTCGGCTGCGGCCTATCCGTGGCTGACGTCGGTGACCATGGCCCAAGGGGCAGGGCTTGGCGAAAACCGCCTAATCGTGGTGATTTTGCGCGGCGCTATGGACGGGTTGGATGTGGTGCAGCCGGTGGGTGACCGTGATTTCGCAGCGCTGCGCCCGCACCTGCCCATCAGTGAGATCGGCCTGACAGGGCCGTTCGCGCTGCATCCGGGCCTGAGCGGGCTGCAAAGGTTGTGGCAGGCAGGCCAGCTTGGGTTTGTGCATGCAACGTCAACGCCTTACCGCGACAAACGCAGCCATTTCGACGGTCAAATTATGCTAGAGGCCGGCACCGGCATGGATATGCCAATCGCCTCGCAACACGATGGCTGGCTGAACCGCATGTTGCAATCCGTACCCGGCCTGACCGCCGAAACCGCCTATGCCGTGGGGCGCGAGGCCCTGCCGTTGCTGGCGGGCAAAGGCCCCAGCCGTGAGTGGACGCCCGAGGTGAAACTGGCGCTGTCGCAGCAAGGCCAGACCTTGCTCGATCACATTTATCACGACGACGACCTGTTTCGCGAGGCCAGCACCGAGGCGCTGGAGCTTTCACAAGGCCTGTCGGGCCGCGAAATGCGCGCACCACGCGAGGCGGTAACTGCCAAACCCGCCATGGGCGCGGACAGGGCATGGCCAGACATCGACAGCTTAGTCGATTTCGCAGCGGGGCGGTTGAACGGGGCCACGCGCATTGCCGCGTTTTCGCTGGCGGGCTGGGATACGCATCGCCGCCAAGCGGCTGCAATCAGCCGCCCATTGTCGCGGCTGCAAAGGATTATTCTGCGGATGCAGGCCCAACTTGGCCCACAAAACTGGGGCCGTACGACCTTGATTGCAATGACAGAATTTGGCCGCACCGCGCGGCAAAATGGCACCGGCGGCACCGATCACGGCACTGGCGGCGCGATGGTGCTTGCGGGGGGCGCCTTGCGCGGCGGCACTGTGCTGGGCAAATGGCCGGGCCTGTCAGAAGCCGCGCTCTATGATCGCCGTGACCTGATGCCAACCTCGGACGTGCGGGCCTGGGCTGCGTGGTCGATGCGCGGTTTGTTTGGCTTGGACCGCTCGGTGCTGGAAAACGCCGTTTTTCCGGGGCTGGACATAGGCCAAGACCCAAAGCTGATTTTGTAGCCGCAAGGGAATTGGCCTGCCGCGATTGGGTGTTGCCGTTGCAAAGCTATCACCGCATAACTGGGTTAACCAGTTTTTGCACAGGGCGCGCATATGTCAAAAGACCTAACAAAATGGGTTCCCCCTGCGGCCCCCGTTGGCGCACCGCTAAAAGGCACTTATATTGGGTTAGAGCGGCTTGATGCCGATGTGCATGCTGCCGATTTGCACCGCGCTTTTTCGGGCCATGATGCGCTTTGGGATTACATGCCCTATGGTCCCTTTACCTCGGCTGCGGCGTATCATCGCTGGGCCAAGGAAATGGCGGCCCAGAGTGACCCGCTGTTTTATGTTTTGCGCGACCAAACAACGGGCCATTGCGGCGGGGTTGCAAGCTATTTGCGCATTACGCCGACCGCCGGTTCAATCGAGGTTGGCCATATCTGCATTAGCCCCGAACTGCAAAACAGCGCCGCCGCAACCGAGGCGATGGTCTTGATGATGCAATGGGCGTTTGATGCGGGATATCGCCGCTATGAATGGAAGTGCAACGCCGCCAACTTGGCGTCACGTCATGCCGCACAGCGTTTTGGATTCTCCTATGAAGGCATCTTTCGCCAAGCTGCCGTGGTCAAGGGCCGCAACCGCGATACGGCTTGGTTTTCCGTAATCGACAGCGAATGGCCCGCCCTGCGTGAGGCGTTTTCGGCTTGGCTCGCGCCGTCGAATTTTGACGCAAACGGCACTCAAAGAGAACGTCTTAGCGACCTGACCCGTCTGGTCCGCGCCAATGATGACCCCGCCCTGAGGGGCTGAAACCGCAGGCGAGGCGTACAGCCCTATACTACGCGCATGCGGCGGCTAAAAACGATGCGGCTGATCCGATTTGGCTGTTAGAAACAACGCCAACACTCTCTTGAACCAGCCTCTCATCCCTTTTCAATCGCTTTCGCAAAGGGATCCGCCGCACCATTGATCCGCTGCGCCAGAACCTGCCCAAGCCCTGCCAACCCCTCGGACGAACAACGTGCTTGCACAGCCGCAGTTTCAAGCGTCGCATCATGGCAACTGCGCGCCAATCCACGTACAAAATCAACAACATAGCGGTCACCCTCTTCTCCGCCGCTTTCGATAAGATCGGCAGCATGGATGAAATCGTCTTGCAGCGCTTGTTGGTCAGGATGAATATTGCGTACCTCTCTCAGCGTGCAACCACCCACAGGCTGGCCCGTAAGATGGCCCAAAATCACCTGTTGGAACTTGGCCAAACTCTCCAACGGTTTTTCTATAAACCCTGCCGCGCCCGCCCGCACGGCCGAGGACCAACCGTCAGGATCACCGCTAATCGCCAAAACAACGCTTTGGCCTTTGTTGTTTTTGACCAGTTCACGGATCAAATCGACCCCATTGCCATCGGGCAAGCCCAGATCAATCAGCACAACATCGGGGCGATACACGGCAAGGTGCCTACGGGCCGCTGCCAGTGTTTCAACCCTGCGCAGGCGCGCGCCGCTGCGTTGGCACAACAACCGCAGCGCCTCAGACGCAAATCGGCTGTCTTCAACCGCAAGCAATGTGATCCCAGCCAAGGGCAACGCAGAGTCTTTTTTCAGGTTGGATAAACCGGGGCTTTCGGGCAGCGCGGGGGCCGCAAACGAAAGGAACGGTACAGTAAGGGTTAATGGGGACGGCATGTTTGACCTTTCAATCTGGCAAGACTGTCACCAAGTTGAACCCCGAATCCCCTAACGATTGATGAATCAGCAGCATAAAATTTGAACATATCCACAAGATCCCCTGCGGCAGCGCGCCCCCTTGCCCCTGCGGCCGTCACACCGCATAAAGCCACACGAAACCCGCCAGAACGGAGCCCCAGATGATTGGACGCCTGAACCACGTTGCCATTGCTGTGCCTGACCTAGAGGCCGCCGCTGCACAATACCGCGACACCCTGGGTGCCACTGTTGGCCCCGCACAAGATGAGCCAGATCACGGCGTGACGGTGGTGTTCATTACCCTGCCCAACACCAAGATCGAGTTGCTGTATCCATTGGGTGAAAACTCACCCATCAACAGCTTTTTGGAAAAGAACCCAGCAGGCGGCATTCACCATATCTGCTATGAGGTCGATGACATTCTTGCCGCACGCGATAAGCTGCAAGCCGCAGGCGCACGCGTTTTGGGCACAGGCGAGCCAAAGATCGGCGCCCATGGCAAGCCGGTTTTGTTTCTTCACCCCAAAGATTTTAACGGATGTCTAGTGGAATTGGAGCAAGTATGACCATCACCGCTGCCCTCGTCATGTTCGCCGTGTGCTGGTTCATGACATTTTTCGTCGTGCTGCCGCTACGGTTCAAATCGCAGGGTGACATGGGCGAAGTTGTGCCCGGCACGCCCAAAAGCGCACCGTCCGGTTTTGTAGTGAAACGCAAAGCCTGGATCACTACAATCGCCGCGACGATCATTTGGATCATCTTGTGCAGTATCATCCTTTCGGGCAAAATTACCGTGCGTGATTTCGACTATATGGGCCGGATGCCGCCGGAAACGGTGCAGAACTAACGCTGCGGTTCCATCGCGTGCAAGCGGTGGAACAAATGCGTAAAGGTGGCCGCCCCCAAAACCGGAATCAGCAGGTTGATAAACGGAATGGAAAGTGGTGCTGCCATCAACCCACCTGCCCACCACACCGTTAGCCAATGACGCTTGCGCAGGGCTTTGGCGGCCTTGCGCCCCATCCGGCGGGCTGCGACCAGCGTGAAATACTCGCGCCCCAGCAGCAACCCGTTGACCGCCCAAAACACCACCGGAATGAACGGCCCCGCAAAGGCGTAAAGCACCAGCGCCAGCACGTTCACGCTAACCAAAAGCGCAAAGAAATTCAGTGTATCAATCGCGGCATCCCCAAAGCTTTGCTTTTGCGCGGGCGGCAGGCCGGGGTAATGCTTATCCTCAACCGCTTGGGCCACATCATCCAGAAACAAAGACGTAAAGGCCGAGGCGACCGGCATCATCAAGAACACCGACAGCCCCACCATCAGCAGCGCAGACCCCCAGCTAAGCAACGTGTCAAGCCCGCCCACAGGCCCGACAAACGGGATGTTCACACTGTCGGGCACAAAGGTTTGGATCACCGCCAAGAACCCTGCATAAACGCCAACCAACAGCGCCAGCGTCAGGCCCACGCCCCACAGCAGAACCTTGCGAAAGCGGCGGTCGCCCATCTGGCCAATCGCTTTTAAAAAATCGGAAAATATCATTCCGTCACCCATTCCACCAAGGCGGGCACATCAGGGCGGGGCCGTTCGGGCGGCGTATTTTGGGCGGTCCCAATGTGAATAATGCCAGCCACGGTTTCATCTGCCGTCAGCCCCAAGCCTTGGGTCACAAAACTGCGGTCATGGGATGGCCAACCCGACAACCAATTTGCCCCCCACCCCGCCGCAAGAGCCGCATTCAGCAAGGATACACACACCGCACCTGCCGAATACACCTGTTCACTCACCGGTATTTTATCGGACGGCTTTGGGCTGGAGATCACCACAACAGCCAAGTTTCCGGTTTCAAACTGCGCCGATCCTTTGGCGGTTTTGTCCGCATCTAGCCCAAGCGCCAAAGCGCGCGCCTCGGCCAGCGCTGCAAGCCGCGCCATTGCGCCCTGTTCCAGCACCAACAGCCGCCAAGGCTCTAGCTTGCCATGGTCAGGCACACGGACTGCCGCCATCAACAAGGGCATCAGCGCGGCGCGGTCTGGCACGGGTAGGCCCAACATTTTGGCAGGCACTGACCTGCGCGTTTGCAAAAATTCAGATGCCGATTTTTCTGGGTTTGCCATGGGCGGCTCCTTTTGCGTGTTGCTCTTGATCGAATGAAGCTAACAATCGGAACGCACCCGATTGCCCCCTTGATGTCATGGATTGGCAGGGCTTGGTCAAGGGGAACACTGTAAATGCACCGCAAAGGCCTGCAGTTTTTCTGACCGCAAAGCACCCCTACGCGGGCCCATCATCTTGGCAAAAATACCTAAAAACGGTGGGCCCATAAAAAAAAGCCTGCCATATTGGCAGGCCAAGGGGGAAATCACGTCCCAAGCGGCAGGGTCAAGCCCTGCTAGCCCAAAGCATAGCCTGCACCGCGCACGGTGCGCAAAGGGTCTTCACCACCATGCTGGCACAATGCCTTGCGCAAGCGCCCGATATGCACATCCACTGTGCGGGTATCGACGTAAATGTCGCGGCCCCAAACACGATCAAGCAACTGATCACGTGCCCAAACGCGGCCCGGTTTTTCCATAAACGTCGACAGCAGCCGAAACTCGGTCGGGCCCAGCTTCAAAACCTTATCGGCGCGGTAAACGCGGTGGGTCTCGGCATCCAACCGGATATCATCATATTCCAGCATCAGCCCCATCGTTGCAGGCCGCACACGGCGCAACGCGGCACGCACACGGGCCATCAACTCGACCACCGAATAGGGCTTGATAACGTAATCATCGGCACCGGTTTCCAGCCCTCGCACGCGGTCAACCTCTTCGGCACGCGCGGACAACATGATAATCCCGATATTGCGGGTTTCGGGCGACATTTTCAGCCGCCGGCACACCTCTATCCCTGAAACCAGCGGCAGCATCCAATCCAATACAATCAGATCGGGCGCGGCTTCCTCGACCAGCATCAAGGCCTCTTCGCCATTTGCCGCTTGCACCACACGAAACCCTTCGGCCTCTAGATTATAGGCCAAGACTTCACGTTGGGCTGGCTCATCCTCGACTAACAGAACCAGCGGAAGCTCTGCGCCAGCCATTAGCCATGCTCCGACATAGTGACGGCGGTCGATGTCAAATCACCCTTTGGTCTGGGATCTTCGGGCAGCGCCCCCGTAACCAGATAAATCACCTGCTCGGCAATCCCCGTGGCATGATCGCCCACACGTTCGATGTTCTTGGCGATGAAATGCAAGTGCATGCAAGACGAGATATTGCGCGGGTCTTCCATCATATGAGTCAGGAATTCGCGAAACAGCGCATTATACATCTGGTCGACATCGGCATCACGCAGCCGTACATCTGCGGCCAATTCAACATCACGCTGGATCAGGCTGTCGAGCGCGTCTTTCAACTGCAATTGCACCGCCTTGGCCATCCGGCGAATGGCCCCTGCTGTGCCATCAATCGCGGGCATCTGCGACAACACGACCGAGCGTTTGGCAAGGTTCTTGGCAAGGTCGCCGCAGCGCTCCAAGGAGGCGGCAATCTTCATCACCGTCAGTACTGTGCGCAAATCACCCGCCGTGGGCGCGCGCAGGGCGATCACACGGGCCGCCTCGGTGTTAATCTGCTCTTCCAACGCGTCTACGGCTTTGTCACCGGCACGCACCTTGGCGGCAAGCTCATCGTCGCGGCTTTCAAGGGCAAGGGCCGCGTCCAGCAACCCCGCCTCAACCAGCCCGCCCATTTTCAGCACCAGCGCCTGAATGGCTTCTAGATCACGGTCAAAAGCGCGGGCGATATGGCGATCGTTTTGCATAATGTCTCTCCCAATGGGGGTTTCGCCGTGTGTCTGCCCTAGCAGACCCTCTGCGAAACGCATCTGTCCAATTCGTTACAAGTCTTGGGGCGCCGCAATCTGTTGCAGACTGCCGTGCACCATATTAGCCGATACGGCCCGTGATATAGCTTTCCGTGCGCGGGTCTTTTGGCGAGGTAAAGATCTGGCCGGTTTCGCCATATTCGACCAAAGTCCCAAGGTGGAAAAAAGCGGTGCGCTGGCTGACACGCGCCGCTTGCTGCATCGAGTGGGTCACGATCACCACCGAAAACTGCGCACGCAAATCGTCAATCAATTCCTCAACCTGCGCCGTGGCTATAGGGTCAAGCGCCGAGCACGGCTCATCCATCAGCAGCACTTCGGGGCTGGTTGCAATGGCACGCGCGATACACAAACGCTGTTGCTGACCGCCCGAAAGGCCGGTGCCGGGGGCTTGCAAACGGTCCTTTACCTCATTCCAAAGCGCGGCCTTGCGCAACGAGGTCTCAACCACCTCATCCAGTTCGGCCTTATTGCGGGTCAGGCCGTGGATTTTGGGGCCATACGCCACGTTGTCATAAATCGATTTTGGGAATGGGTTCGGCTTTTGAAACACCATGCCGACCTTGGCGCGCAGCTGCACCGGGTCTACCTTGGCGTCATAGATGTTTTCGCCGTCCAGCAAAATCTCACCCTTAACGCGGCAGATATCGATCGTGTCATTCATCCGGTTCAAACAGCGCAGAAACGTCGATTTGCCACAGCCCGACGGGCCAATAAAAGCCGTCACGGTTTTGTCCAAAATATCGACATTCACCCCTTTGATCGCATGGGTATCGCCGTAAAACACGTCAACGCCGCGTGCCGTGATCTTGTTGGTTTCGGTATTCACATTTCTCTCCACAATACGCAGGTCGTCCATGTCAGGCCCCTTTACCAGCGACGTTCAAAACGGCGGCGCAACAGGATTGCGACGAAGTTCATAATGACTAGGAATATCAGCAGCACGATAATAGCGCCCGAGGCCCGCTCTACAAAGGCCGGATCGGCGCGCTGTGTCCAGTTATACACCTGCACCGGCAGGGCTGCGGCAGGGTCAAAGAACCCTTCTGGCGGCGCGCCCGGATAATCGCGCACAAAGGCCACCATCCCGATCAGCAGCAAGGGTGCTGTTTCGCCCAAGGCCTGTGCAAGGCCGATGATCGCACCTGTCAAAATGCCCGGCATCGCCAGCGGCAAAACATGGTGGAAGATCGATTGCATCTTGGACGCGCCCACCCCCAATGCCGCCTCGCGGATCGACGGTGGAACGGCCTTAAGGGCTGCACGGGTGGCGATGATGATTGTCGGCAAGGTCATCAATGTCAGCACCAACGCCCCCACAATCGGTGCCGATTGCGGCAGGCCCGCAAAGTTGATGAACACGGCCAACCCAAGAATACCGAACACAATCGACGGCACAGCCGCAAGGTTGGAAATGTTCACCTCAATCAAATCGGTAAAGCGGTTTTGCGGCGCAAATTCCTCGAGGTAGATCGAGGCCGCAACACCGATCGGCAAGGCCAACACCAACACGATAATCATCATATAGGCCGACCCCAAAATCGCCACGCCAAGACCCGCCGCCTCGGGGCGCAATTCAGATGCATCGGGCGCGGTGATGAACAGCCAGTTGAACGGCATATTCAGCACACCCTTTTCGCGCAGCGCATCAGCCAAATGAAGCTGATTGACCGAGACATTGCTGTCACGTTCGGCGGTCTCTAACGTCACACGGCCTTTCAGATAGCCATCAATCCGGCCATTCGCGAGGATCTTAAAGCTGACGGTTTGGCCGATCAGATCGGGGTTAGCCAAAACGCGGTCACGAATTTGCGCAGGGGCCTCTTTGGAAATCATATCCTTGACGTCTTTGGACGTCAGACCGTCAATGACGATACCGTTGTCGGCAATCGCCTTATCCAGCGCATCGGAAATCAGGCGCCCGTAACCAATCGTGGTGACCTTGGCCAGATCATCCGGGTTACGATCCCCCTTTTTATCCAGCACCTTCGCATCCAAAGCAATCGGCAGTTCCAGCATGGTTTGCCGGAAGGAACTGGTTCCGTTGAACAAAACCGACGACAGCAACATCACTAGGGCTGCAAGACCAATGGCAACCGAAATCAGGCCGTACAGGCGAAACCGGGCCTCGGCCCTATTGCGGCGTGCCGTGCGGGCATCGGGCGCGAATAGTGACGTGCGCGCTTGGGCGTTTGCATCGGTCATTCGTATTGCTCCCGGTATTTACGCACGACGATCAGGGCGATCACATTCAGTGCAAGAGTAAAGAAAAACAACATCATCCCCAGCGCAAACGCCACCAGCGTTTCGGGCGAGGCAAATTCGGTATCGCCGGTCAGCTGGCTGACGATTTTCACGGTGATGGTGGTCATGGCTTCAAACGGGTTCAGGCCAAGCTTGGCCGCGGCCCCTGCCCCCATCACCACGATCATGGTTTCACCAATCGCGCGGCTGGCGGCCAACAGAACCGCCCCCACAATCCCCGGCAAAGCGGCCGGAAAAACCACCTTGCGGATGGTTTCAGACTGGGTGGCCCCAATACCGAATGAGGCATCCCGCAGCGATTGCGGGACCGCCGAAATGATATCATCCGACAGCGACGACACGAACGGGATCAACATAATCCCCATAACCAGCCCTGCCGTCATCACCGATGAAGACGAAGTGCCAAGACCAAGCGGCTGGGCAAAGTAATCGCGCAAGAACGGCCCAACGGTAATCAGGGCGAACAGGCCGTAAACGATGGTCGGGATACCGGCAAGAATTTCAATCGCGGGCTTGGCAAAAGTACGCAGCCGTTTGGACGCATATTCTGACAAATAAATCGCGATCATCAGCCCGATAGGCACAGCGACCAGAAGCGCCACAAACGACACATAGAGCGTGCCCCATAGCAGCGGCCAAATACCCAAAGACGAGCCACCACGAAACTGCGGGTTCCATGTCAGGCTAAAGAAAAACTCTTTGGCGGGGTAAAGTTGAAAGAAGTGGACCGTTTCAAACAGCATCGAAGACAAGATGCCAAAAGTGGTTAGAACGGCCACCAATGACGACGCGATCAGCAACGCTTTGACAAAGTTTTCAAACACATTACGGGCGCGGAAATCGGGCGACAGACGCTTGTAAGACAGGGCAAAACCGGCCAGAGCGGCCGCGATCACCACAGCAGCCATAATCAGGCGCGCCGTGCCTTGCAGGCTGCGATAGGCCTTTGCGGCCTCTAGAACGCTGGGCTGCACATCGCTGCCAAGCGCCACGCCGACACTGCCCAACTGGCCCCGAATATCGGTGGTCTCGGTACGCAGGTCGGCAAGTGTGGTTTCGGTTAGCTGCCCTTGGGCAACCAAGTTATCCAATCCGCCTGTGATACGGCGCACATCCGACATCACCAGACTCAACGAACCACCCTCGGGAATGTCACCTGGCTGCAACAGGGCCGACACACGGCCATCAATCACAACAGGTTGCAGCAAAAGCCAAGCGCCCAGCAGCAACAGCGCCGGAACGGTTGTAAATAGAAAAACGCTTTGGCCGTAATAGCCAATCAGCGAATGCAAGCGGCGGCGGTCGCCATTGACCTGCGCCATCACACGGCTGCGTGCCAAGAAATATCCTGCAAGGCCAAGTGCCAAAATGATTAGGATAAGAAAGGGAAGGCTCATGTGGGCTAATCCGAATGCGAGGAAACGGGTGGCGCGAGACCGCGCCACCCGATTTGGTTGCTTACTTCAAAGGTGCCATTGGTGTTTCGGCTTCAACCATTGCTTGGGTTGCTGCCAACTCTGGGTCCGATACCAGACCGTAAGCGGCCAATGGGCCATCAGGGCCAGCCATGTCATCCGACACAAAGAAGTTTACGAATTCACGCAGGCCGGGGATCACACCCATATGAGCGTTCTTGACGTAGAAATACAACGGGCGCGACACAGGGTATGTGCCCGAAGCGATGGTTTCAGTCGAAGGCAACACACCCGACATGGTGGCGACGCGCAGCTTGTCAGTGTTGTTTTCGTAGAACGACAGACCAAACACGCCGATTGCGTTTTTGTTGGCGGCCAGACGCGACAAGGTTTCGGTGTAATCGCCGTCAATATCTACAGACGCGCCATCGGTGCGCAGCGCCAAGCATTCTTTGCCTGCATCCAGACCAGCCGCTTTGAAAGCCTCGGCAGCGCCGGACGCTTCACAACCAGCCTCGATCACCTTTACGTCGAACACTTCGCGCGTGCCGTGCTTGGTGCCGGGAACGAATGTCAGAATGTCTTGTGCTGGCAGGGCAGCGTTTACGTCAGCCCAAGTTTTGTTTGGGTTCGCAACAACTGCGCCGTCTTTGACAACTTTGGCGGCGATTGCGTTGTACCAATCGGTTGGGGTGAAGGCAAATTCTGGACCGTCGATTTCGCTGGCGAATACAATGCCATCATACCCGATACGCACTTCCATAACGGCATCAACACCGTTTGCAGCACAGTTGTCGATATCAGATTGCTTGATGCGCGACGAAGAGTTCGCGATGTCGATGGTGTTTTCGCCAACACCTTCACACAGCTTTTTACGGCCAGCACCCGAACCGCCCCCCTCGACAACAGGTGTCGGGAAATCGAAGTTTTCGCCAAAGGCTTCGGCTACGATGGTTGCATAAGGCAACACGGTCGAGGACCCCGAAATTTGAACCTGATCGCGCGCAGAAGCGCCGGTGGCGGAAAGGGCGGCAATTGCAAGTGCCGAAGTGAGCATGACGGTTTTCATAGAAGTCTCCTGTCTGATGGCAGCCTGTTTGGCTTGGGTGTTGCCTAACGGGTGTGTGTGACAGCTATGCAAAAATAGTGTAACATCTTTATGACAAAGCCAGAAGGCGCAACAACGCGATATTCCTATATACTGCTGATTTCTATGTGTTTAAATTGAAATACTTGACTGTCACAGACAATTTAAATTTGTTTTATTTCCGCCTTGGGCCGACATATTCACTTGATGTCAGGATCGATTTTGCCTCGCATTTACCGCGCATGCCCCTACGATTCGTTGAACCCGAACCACAGGCAAGCCGCAGGGGGCTGCTGTTTAAGGGGGCATCGAGCCCCCGAAAACAGCGTTGCCAAGCAACATAGCTCTTGATCGGTCAAGCTTGGGATATACGGGCAAACTGCTCGGGCCAGTGCATGTGGTTCAGCACGCCCCCATCGCGGCGCAGCTCGTGGATCGCGTCCAAAGAGACGTCAGCAATAGCCCAGCCTGCAACGTTCAGCGCCGTTTCGGCAAAGATGCCATTATCGGGGAAACCACGGTCGGGCGGGCCGTAGATTGACGCTGACCCTATGTTCACATCAACCGCCGGACAAAAGTCGCAGTCGCCAACCGTGGGGGCATGCACGACGATACACTGATTTTCCAATGCCCGCGCCATTGACCCCACGCGCACGCGGGTAAAGCCTGCGTAACTGTCAGTGCAAGACGGCGCGAGCAGGATTTCGGCCCCCGCCTCGACCAAGGCACGCGCCAGCAAGGGAAACTCGCTGTCATAGCAGATCACCACGCCAATTTTGCCAATCGGTGTGTCGAACACTGGCAGACCGGCGCCTGCGACGACATCCCATGTTTCGCGTTCAAAGCGGGTCATGATCTGCTTGTCTTGATGGCCGATCACACCTTCTGGCCCGTAAAACACGGCCCGATTGACGGGGCGATCATTGATGAAAAACGGGGCCGAGGCACCAAGGATATAGATGCCATGCTGGGCCGCGAGGTCACAATGCAGCGCATCAACCGCCGCGCCATGGCGGGCCACCTCATGCAAAGCGGCCTCAATATCCTTGGCCACGTCACGGCCGCCAAGGCTTGCCAATTCCATCGCACCATATTCAGGAAAGACCAAAAGCTGCGCGCCCTGCCCTGCAGCGTCATTCACCCATTGCGTGATCTTGGCACGATATTCAGCAAAATCAGCAAGATCGCTCAACGGATAGGCGGCGGCGGCAATTTTCATTGTAGTATTCCTTTAGAGAGTGCGCATCCAAAACTGGAGCGGTTTACGGCTAGAGGCGGTTTGCCCAACATCCAGCCAGTCAAATTCGGCAACAACGCCCGCCAATGGCGCATAGCCGCGCCCGCGCCAAAACGCGTGGTTAGAGCGGGCATCTGCTGGCCGCAGCGGGTGGTCATCAGAGCGCATGACCGAGCAAAACGCCATATATTTCCGGCCGAGCGCGCGGGCATGCGCCTCACGCAGATCAAAGAACCCGTGGCCAAAGCCCTGCCCGCGATAGCTGGGCAGCAACACGGATTCGGCGCAGTAAAAAATCTGATCCAGTGGCAGGTTTTGCGCGGCAAAGGGCGCGGCAAATTCGGCGGCGTGATCTTCCATCGGGGTGCCTGTGGCGGCGCCAACCAGTGCCGCGCCGTCAAAGGCACCCACAACAATCGCGGCGCTGCTGTTGCGATAGGTCGCCATATAATCACGCTCATGCTGCAAGGTGCCCGCATAAAGATACGGCCAATCGCGAAACACCGCGATGCGCAGGCGGGCGACATCATCCAAAGCGGCATCAAGCGCCGCGCCAGTCAGGGTGCGCAGGTCAGTCACGAGATTTGGGCAATCCAGTCGTTGAGGTTGTAAAACGTGGTGATACGCGCAATTTTTCCATCGCGCAGATCGAAAAACGCCCCCGCAGGCAAAATATAGGTCTGGCCAGTGGCCGTTGGCAGGCCCGGATCGGTTTGCAGATAGGTGCCATGGACGGTAAATTCCGCCGCAGCACGGCTGCCATCATCACTGGAAAAGACAACGATGTCGCGCAGTTCCTCGCGGTAGCTGGCCCCCATATGGCTGCAAAACTCAGCAAATTTTGCGCGGCCAATACGGATACCGCCTTCATTCACGCGGTGCTCTACATCATCGGTCACGCAGGCCAGCATCCCTGTGGCATCACCTGCGTTAAAGGCGGCATAATAGCGCGAAATCAGGTCACTGCTCATTGTTCTTCCTCTATCGGGGGGCCGAAACGGTCTAGCATTTTGGCGCGGATTTGGTCGCGCGCCTGCCTGTAGGCGGACAGCTTGGCCTCGCGCCCCTCACCCAAACCTGTTGGGTCAAGAATAGGCCAATATTCGATGTCTAAATGGTGAAAGCGCGTCAATTCCAACGCCATCCGCTGGCTTGCTGGCGAAAGGGCGACGATCAGGTCAAACTGCGACAGGTCATCGCCCCAAAGCTGCATTTCCTCAAACGAGCGACTGCGGTGGCGCGACAGCTCTATCCCCAACTCGCGGCACACGGCGATCGAAAACCCGTCTACCTCCATGTCATTCTTGACACCTGCCGATTGGACATAAGCCTTTTGGCCATATAGTTTTTTCATTAAGCCTTCGGCCATGGGCGAGCGCACAGCATTGTGGTCGCAACAAAACAAAACCGATTGGGGAAACGCGGCCAAACTCAACCCCAGTGCAAAACGCAAATCAGGGTGAACAGACGGCGGGCGGTGTCGATATCGACGTCAGCCTTGCCTTCCAGGCGCTCTTGCAGTACCCGCGCGCCTTCATTGTGAATACCACGCCGCCCCATATCGATGGCCTCAATCTGGCTGGGCGGCAGGCGTTTCACCGCCTCAAAATAGCTTTCGCAAATTTGGAAATAGTCCTTTACCACCTGCCGAAACGGGCCAAGAGACAGGTGAAACTCGCCCACCTTTTCCATGCTTTCGGTGCTGATATCAAACACCAACCGCCCCTCGCGGATGGCAAGGCCAAGGCGGTACGGGCCATCTGGTGCCGCCTTGCCGTCACGCGCTGGCAGCGTAAAGCTGTTTTCTTCCAGCAGATCAAAAATCGCGACTTTGCGCTCTTGCTCGATCTCGGGCGTGGGCGCGGCAAGGCCGCTATCATCAATTTCTATATGGCAAATGCGGGTCATTCGATTATTTCCATCACGGGTGCTAGTGAATTGATGGCCTTTTGTCGCACAGGGCGCAAGGGCGTTAGTCGTTAAGCTGGTCCAACCGCGCCTGCACCGACAGCCCATGCGCCTGCAAGCTTTCCGATGTGGCAAGCCGCACCGCCGAAGGGCCAATGGCACGCAAAGCGGCTGGCGTCATCTGCGCCATGGTGGTGCGTTTCATGAAATCGAGCACCGAAAGCCCACTGGAAAACCGCGCAGAACGGGCGGTGGGCAGCACATGGTTTGGCCCCCCCACATAATCGCCAATCGCCTCGGGCGTGTATTGCCCAAGGAAAATCGCACCGGCATGGGTGATCTTTTGGCTCAACCCTTCAGGGTCAGCCACGCACAGCTCCAAATGCTCAGGCGCCACACGGTTCGACAGCGTCGCCGCCTCGGCCAAGTCGCGCACCACGATCACAGCGCCATTATCACGCCAGCTTGGCCCCGCAATCGCACGGCGCTCCAGCGTTTCAAGCCGTTTTTCAACGGCCTGCGCAACGTCATTGGCAAAGCCTGCATCATCGGTAATCAAAATGCTTTGCGCACTTTCATCATGTTCGGCTTGCGACAGCAAATCAAGCGCGATCCAATCGGGGTTGTTGTCGCGGTCAGCGATCACCAAAATCTCTGACGGGCCTGCGATCATATCAATGCCAACGCGGCCAAACACCCGCCGCTTGGCCGCCGCCACAAAGGCATTCCCCGGCCCGGTGATCTTATCCACAGGCGCAATCGTCGCGGTGCCGTAGGCCAGCGCGGCCACAGCCTGCGCCCCGCCAATGCGGTACACCTCGGTCACGCCCGAGATTTTGGCAGCCAGCAACACCAGAGGGTTCACCACGCCATCCGGCGTAGGGCAACAAATCACCAAACGCTCAACACCGGCAACCTGCGCCGGAATCGCGTTCATCAAAACGGATGAAGGATAGCTCGCCAGCCCCCCAGGTACATAAAGCCCCGCCGCCGAAACCGGCGTCCAACGCCAGCCCAGCCGCGCGCCTGTGGGTTCCTCCCACATCGCATCTTCGGGCTTTTGGCGGGCGTGATAGTTGCGAATACGTTCTGCCGCCAATTCCAATGCCGCGCGGTCCTCGGCCGAAACCTTGGCACATTCGGCCTCAATCTCCTCGGCCGTAAACCGCATGGCCTCAGCCGTCAGGTCCAAGCGATCAAAGCGTTTTGTCAGCTCCAGCACGGCCGCATCACCGCGCCCGCGCACATCAGCAATAATACCTGCAACAACATCATCCACGTCCACGCTATCTTCGCGCTTGGCCCCCAAAAGGCCCGTGAACTTTGCTTCGAAATCAGCTTCAGAGGTTGACAGAAAAACCGGCATAACGCGCCCCTTTTATGGTGTTACCCCCCCTTTAACGCGCCCCGCCCGCCACCTCAAGCACCGGCCTTTGCAGGCGAGAGACGCCCCACCATTTCATCTTGGTACAAATACCTAAAAACGGCGCCCCCAGCACCGCCTTTGGCAAGCATTATCCCTCGTGGCGTGGCACCTTGCGCGATGGTGCGGCGTAGGGCCGCGTCACATCGCGCGCGGTCGCATTCACGGATTCCACATCCAATGCCACCTCACCATCACCGGCCAAGGTCAGCACCACGCGGCCCGTTCCGTCTTCACCCGCCTCAAAGCCAACCGACAGCAGCGACAAAACGGTATCCTTATCCTGCTGCGAAATCCCTTGCGAGCGCACGGCCTGCACATCGCCAAACACCAGCATACAACGCACCCGCTCATAGGCCCGCCCTGCCCGTTCAGCGGCGGCCTGATCCTCCCAGCGAAAGCGGTTCAGCAGCAGGCCAAACTCACGCCGTTTGGCATCATAGCGCATATCCGACACCATCAGCACGGCGTCTTGCAGCAGCGCCGACATCACCTGCAAATCATCCGCATCGGCGGCAATCAGCGCGAGCGGGGCCTCGGCCCCATCTTCAAAGCTGGCATCAATCATGTTGCAATCCGTTCGATATGCGCGCCGCATGCGCCCAGTTTTTCTTCGACCCGCTCATACCCGCGATCAAGGTGATACACGCGGCTGACCACGGTTTCGCCCTCGGCCGCCATCGCCGCCAAGATCAAACTAACAGACGCTCGCAAATCGGTCGCCATAACCCGCGCACCTTTCAGCTTTTCAACGCCGGTCACCGTGGCATGGCCACCATGCACTTCGATCTTGGCCCCCATACGGATCAATTCGGGCGCATGCATAAAGCGGTTTTCAAAGATTTTCTCTTCCAGCACGCTCGTCCCATTCGCCGTGCATAGCAAGGCCATCATCTGCGCCTGCAAGTCGGTTGGAAAGCCGGGGAAAGGCTCGGTCGTCACGTCAACCGCATTCACGCGGCCATTCTTACGCTTAACCTTTATGCCGCGCTCGGTTTGCTCAACCGACACACCCGCCGCATCCAGCTTTTCACAAAACGCGCCGACCAGTTCAATCCGCCCACCAAGGCATTCCACCTCACCGCCGCAAATCGCGGGTGCAAGCATATAGGTGCCCAACTCAATCCGGTCGGTAACAACAGGGTGGGTCGCCCCGCCCAAACGGTCAACGCCTTGGATAGTGATCGTGCTGGTGCCCTCGCCCTCAATCTGCGCACCCATCCGGCGCAGGCACTGGGCAAGGTCGACAATCTCCGGCTCACGCGCCGCGTTCTTAATGACTGTCGTGCCTTTGGCCAAAGTCGATGCCAGCAGCGCGTTTTCCGTGGCCCCAACCGACACAATCGGGAAATCGATCACGCCACCGCGCAGCCGCCCACCGATCGCCTTGGCATGCACATAGCCTTCGCGCAGCTCCAGCTCGGCACCCAAGGCCTCTAAAGCTTGCAAGTGCAAATCGACAGGCCGCGCACCAATCGCACAACCGCCGGGCAGCGACACAATTGCATGGCCATCACGCGCCAACATCGGCCCCAGCACCAAAATCGAGGCGCGCATTTTGCGTACAATGTCATAATCGGCAGTGTGGTTGTGGATGTTATGGCTCGACATTGCCAGCACCTGCCCCGATTGCAGGCTTGCCACCTCGGCCCCGAGCGACCCCAACAGCTGCGTCATCGTCCTAATATCGGACAAACGTGGCGCATTGGTCAGTGTCAGTGGCTCTTCGGTCAGCAAAGTGGCCGGCATCAAGGTCAAGCAAGCATTCTTGGCTCCCGCAATCGGGATCACCCCGTTAAGCTCACCACCACCGCGTACGAGAATCGAATCCATTTACTGCCCCTCAATTTTGTCATTGCTTTGGCCCATGCGGGCCTTTGCTTGTGCCTTACGCCGCGCCATGTTGGCTTTCAACGCCTGCTTTTGCCGCTCTTCGCGCAATTCCGCACCCGTTTTCTGGCGCTTTGCACCAGTATTTTCAGGGCTTGGATTGCTTTGTTTTTCGGTATTCATGCCCCTTCTCTACATCGCTATGCAAAAAGGGTCCAGATTAGGCTTGCACCATCTTTCATTTCGGACTAATCAGCCGCCACGTCAGCCGAAAACAATCGGCAATACGATAAATGCTGTGGTAGCTCAGTGGTAGAGCACACCCTTGGTAAGGGTGAGGTCGAGAGTTCAATCCTCTCTCACAGCACCATATTTTCCCTTTTGAATCAGAACTGTAGTGTTTTCAGGCGTTTATGACCATTGCGCTGTACCAACTCTTGCGCCAACTTATGTTGGTACAAGGAGATTAACATGTCAGTCCCCGGCACGAAACTTCGTGGCAACATCTACTACATGAACCTCGCGATTCCGGTTCGCCTGCGACACCTTTACCCCGGCAAGAAGATGCTGACTGATACGTTGAGGACGACAGACCCCAAGGTCGCTAAGGATGCGGTCACCGTAGCAAAAGCAGAATTCATCAAACAATCGGAAGCCTTGGAAAAAGTACGTGGTCTCGATGCGCAGCTCGCTGACCTGACACCTGAACAGCGCACCATGTACGAGAACGCAGGCGGACTGGAGGGACTACTCTCTGGCTTCAAACGTTCTCAGACGGCACGCACCTTCATCCTAGCAGGTGGGCCTGCCCATCCAGACCCTGCGTCCGACGAAGACGACGTAAGCGCAGACCCGCTTCAAGACAAAATTGCGTTGGCGGAACATGAAGCCGCACTGAGTGTTCTGGATCAATTAGCGCGGGCAGAAGGCAAGGTTCTCAACAAGCTTGGTAAAAAAGTTGATTTGCCCGGGGGTGAGGTTGAAGGGCTAGAAGAACTGGCAACGCGTTTCATCTCGGCAAATGATTGGACTATCCAGAACGCGGAGTCGCTACGCTATACGGTTCGCCGCTGGGTAGAGTTTCATGGTGACATTGGGCTATCAAAGCTAACCCTTAGGCATCTGGCTGACTTCGACGAGGCCGCCAAGGGCCTACCGACTTCCACCGAGAAACGAATTCGTGCGCTGCCAATGAAACGCGCGGTACAGGCCGCGCAGAAGGAAAAGCTTCCAACCATCGCATACAAGACCCGGCTGCGCCTGATTGACCACCTCAAGGCACTTTCAAAGTTTGCAAAGGGCAAAGGTCTGATAGCAATCAATCCGTGGGCTGACTACAGCACCGAAAAACCTAAGGAGGCACATGGACAAAAGAAGAAACGAAAGGTCCCTCCGTTCACCTCCAGCGAACTGAGGCTCATACTTGATCATGTCCAGATGCGCTATGACAAGGATGTCATGGACTACTGGCTGCCGTTCCTTGCCGCGTACGGTGGCGCGCGGAGAGAGGAGCTTGGTCAGCTTCTGATTTCTGATGTCATCACCAGCGGCAACATACCTTACCTAAACATAACGGATGACGACCCTCTGCAGAAGGTGAAGAATAAGCACTCAGTCAGAGGCGTGCCAATCCCCCCCGCCCTGATAGAAATGGGGTTCATGGAATTTGTCGAGCGCCGCCGTAAGGCGGGCGGGCGCTTTCTATTCCAAGAGGACTATGTCGACAAACGCAAAAATGTCACGCGTCGTGAAGTACAGCCGGATCGACGTGGTCGACTGTTCGGCGGCCCAAACATCGGCAATACTGCCCGCTGCCCGGCAGCGCATGCCTGCATGCGCGAGAGGGGGGCACTCCGCCATGCGGGATATCATGCCACATCTCCATGCAACGCTGCTCTAGCCAATCATTCAGCGCATCGAGATTGGGAAACTCGGGCATAGCCCTGCGTGATTTGCACGCAAATCCCTTCCGGGTAACAGCATGCCAAAACCTATGGCGAGCATCCCGGACATTCTTCTCAACCTGGCCGCCGCCATTGGGCTTGAACCAATGGCGCACCAATGGCTTGCCCCATCCAGCCGCCGGGTTGCAGAAGCCGTTCATTGAGGCGCCATTGGTCCGAGCCCAATGGACGGCGGCCCGAACACATAGTGGTTCGTCATGGCCAGAAAGCGCATGTTGATTTGCCGCTCTTTGCCGCGCCCGACACGGTCAACGGCGGTGCGCATGTTGTCATAGATGCCACGTTCAGGCACGCCGCCAAAGACACGAAATGCCCCGGACGCAATCGGCAAGATCGGCGACGCCATTAAGTACACGTTGAAGATCTTCGATGAGCTTTGCTGCTTCTTGGATGATGGCAGGGTCGAACTCGACAACAATCCGATTGAGAGATGCATGCGCCCCATCGCGCTATCGAAGAAGAATTCGCTTTTTGCCGGATCGCATGACACGGCGAAGACATGGGCCATTTTCTTCACGCTGTTTGAGACTTGTAAACTCAACAAGATTGACCCGCGGCGATACCTAGCATGGGTCACGGCGGAAATTGAGAGGACCAAGGGCAATATGGACTATGCGCAATTCCTCCCGTGGCATTGCCCGCAAGGCAGTTATGCTCGGTAGGGCAGTTGCGATCGCCGAACCAGAAGCCATTCAAGGAGCCCCAAGATTGCATGTGATCTCGGGGCTTTTCGGCGTTCAATTTAGAATAAGTCGAAAGGGAGAATGAAATTACATTTTTTCTTGCCGCGGCGCGCGCTTCGGCAAGTTCGTATCAGTATTTTCTAAAACCCATGCAGAACAATACGACCCCGAAGCAGATATGACGCCCCCATTCAGGCCCTCAAAACGTGCTTCCCGCCTCGCCCCCCTGAGACAGACCTCACAGTTGCGCCCCTAGTCGCCAGACTGGCTGTAAAACAGAAATCGGGAGAGATTTTCCACCGCAATTGCCCCAGTTCTGGGCCATTCGGCCATCACCGTTTCGTGAGCGCTCTCACTTTTGGGTGTCAAAAAGGGGTCTTTGCACTTGAAGTTACCCACAAGTCGTGTGGCAAATTGATTCACCCACAAGATTTGGTCTTGCTCCAGAAAACCCTAAT
>NZ_JBGQOQ010000012.1:0-114575 GCF_052119765.1 Pseudorhodobacter sp. W20_MBD10_FR17
GGGGCAAAAAACGCTTGATCGGGTGGCCTGGTTGGGCGATCTTGAGGTCAAACGGCAAGCCACTTGGGGGATGTCGGTTAATGAGCTTGGTGTTTTGGGCAAAGGTGAGGAGATGAAACAAATCCACACCCGCGCGCGCCTTGGCCAATTGGGCGCCGCTGGTCCCGATGGTATCGCATTCTCAAAATCGATGCGCCGTGCTTGGGCGACACCTTAAAAGCGGAAGGGCCGAGGTGATTAGCCCCGGCCGCAAAGTATCAGCGCTTTTTCAATGGGCAGCTTGAAAAGCCAAACACCGAATACAGCGGGCAGGTCCGCATCAGGCCGGTAAACAGCGCAATCGCGGCCAAGACCAAGAACACCCAGCGATAGCCAAAGGTGGGCATCAGAAAAAACGCAGCCAGCAAGGCTGCGCCCGCGGCGATGCGAATGATGCGGTCGATTCCGCCAACATTTGTTCCAAACATTTCAATCTCCTAGCAAAGGGGCAGTCGCCCATTGCCCCTATGTATAACATATTCTAATATTTGAAATTGATCTGTGTCAGTCAGACGCCCCACGACCACGCTTTTCAAACCGTGGCAGCATCGCGCTAAAATCGCGGCCCTTACCGTCTTCTTCCTCGACAAACTGCGCATACAGCGCCGCCGCCATTTGTCCCATCGGCGTATCGGCATCCGCCGCCTCGGCCGCCTGCTGCGACAGGCGCAAATCCTTTAGCATCAACTCCGCCGCAAACCCCGGCGCATAGCCCGTGTCGGCAGGGCTTTTCGGGCCAATGCCGGGGGCAGGGCAATAGGCATTCATCGTCCAGGAATACCCCGATGAGGTGCTAACCACATCAAACATCTTTTGCCGGTCGAGGCCCAATTTATCCGCTAAAGCAAAGGCTTCGCAGGTGGCGATCATTGTCACACCCAAGATCATATTGTTGCAAATCTTGGCCGATTGCCCAGCACCCGCCGCCCCGCAATGCACTGCTTTTTGGCCCATAATGTCAAACAACGGCTGCGCGGTGGCAAAGGCTTCATCCGACCCGCCGACCATGAACGTCAGCGTGCCAGCCGTGGCCCCGCCAACCCCGCCCGAAACCGGCGCATCCAAGAAGGCCAGCCTCAAACCCGCTGCCTGCTCGGCCACCGCGCGCGCACTGTCCACATCCACGGTTGAGCAGTCACACAGCACCGCACCTGTCGTCATTGCAGGCAGAATCTCGGCGGCAACGCTGCGCAGAATCGCGCCGTTTGGTAGCATGGTTATCACCACCTCGGCTCCGCGCGCAGCCTCGGCGGCCGAGGCCATTGCAACAACGCCCGCAGGCATTGGCGCGGTTAAATCAAATCCCGCCAGCGCATGCCCTGCCGCCGCCAGATTGGCTGCCATCGGCCCGCCCATATTCCCCAGCCCGATAAATCCTATCTTCATACATCTTCCTCCACTGTCCACGCTTGCGGCCCCAAAGGGGCCAACATCGCCGCCACCTCTGCCGTGCTGACTGCCTCAATACTGGCATGTAACCAGCGCGGCTTGCGGTCCTTATCGATCACTGCCGCGCGAATGCCTTCCAGAAAGTCGCTCTTTTCCTGTGCGCGATGGGTGAAGCGGTACTCCAATTCCAGCGCGCGGGGCAGGGTTGGGTTGTCGCCCAAACGGTGCTGCATCTCGATCGCCGCACAGGCCGCCAGTGGCGAAACCCGCCCCAAGGCCCGTAGCGCCGCCTGCGCAAAGTCCCCAGTATCACCGCGCAAAGACCTAGTGATATCGCCCAAAGCCTCGCCGCCGAAATGCGCGTCAATCTGCGTCTGCTGCGCCGCCAAAACACCGTCGGGTGCCGTCACCATAAAGCGTTCCAATGCGGCAACCCCTTCGGTCCGCAATGCTACGATCAGCGCGGGCCAGACCGCCTCGGGCACAAACGCATCGGCAAAGCCCGCGTAAATCGCATCCGCAGCGCCCATGCGCGTGCCGGTACTGCCCAAATACTCACCCAACCGCCCCGGACCCAGCGCCAGCAACCAAGAGCCACCGACATCGGGCACCAGCCCAATTCCACATTCCGGCATCGCAATCTGGCTGCTTTCGCCGACAATCCGGTGACGCGCATGGCAGCCTACGCCGACGCCGCCGCCCATGGTAAAGCCCTGCATCAGGCTGACGACCGGCTTTGGGTAGCCCGCAATCCGCAGGTTCATCCGGTATTCCTTGCGCCAAAAATCCTGCCCGTGGGTAAAATTTCCGACCGTTCCCTCGGCATAAAGCTGGGCAATATCGCCGCCTGCACAAAATGCGCGCGTGCCCGCCGCATCGATGATAACCAAATCGACCGCGTCATCATCGGCCCACGCCACAAGTGCGGCATCTAATGCGACACACATCGGCTCACTCAGGGCATTCAGCGCCTCTGGCCGGTTCAACGTCACGCGGCCACAACGCCCTTCAACTCGGATCAAAATATCGCTCATGTCGCGGCCACCATCTGGCGGGCAATAATCACACGCATAATTTCATTTGTGCCTTCCAAAATCTGATGCACCCGCAAATCCCGCACGATTTTTTCAATCCCGTAATCGGCCAAGTAGCCATAGCCGCCATGCAACTGCAAACAATCGTTCGCCACGTCAAAACAAACATCCGTCACATAAAGCTTTGCCATTGCGCAGAATTTCGTGGCCTCAACAGCGCCCGCATCCAGCAACGCCGCCGCATGGCGTAAAAACACCCGCGCGGTTTGCAGCTTTACTTCCATATCGGCCAGTCGAAACTGTAACGCCTGAAACCGGTCAATCGTCTGCCCAAAGGCCTGTCGCTCGCCCATATATTTCAGCGTTGCGTTCAGCGCGGCTTGCGCGCCGCCCAAGGCACAGGCTGCAATGTTCAGCCGCCCGCCGTCCAAGCCCGCCATCGCATAGGCAAAGCCACGGCCTTCCTCGCCCAGCAAATTCGTATGCGGCACCAAACAGCCGTCCAACTGCACCGCCCGCGTCGGCTGTGCGCGCCAGCCCATCTTGTCTTCCAGTCCGCCAAATGACAGCCCAACTGTGCCATCCTCGACAATCATCGCCGAAATATTCTCATCCGTCCGGCACATCACGATATAGGCGTCAGAATAGCCGCCGCCCGAAATAAACGCCTTGTTGCCCGTTAGCGTATAGCCCGCATCCCCGCGCACCGCCCGGGTTTTCAATGCCGCCGCATCCGACCCCGATCCAGGCTCGGTCAAACAATAGGAAAACACCGTTTCCATGCTGCACGCACGCGGCAACCATTGCGCCTTGGCGCTCTCATCACCAAACCGGTCAATCATCCCGCCGCACATGTTATGGATTGATAAAAAGGCCGCCACCGAAGGGCAGGCCATGGCCAAGGCTTCAAACACCAAGACCCCATCAAGGCGAGATAGCCCCGAGCCACCATGGTCCTCGGAGACATAAACCCCGCCCAAGCCCAAGGCCGCCAGTTCGGGCCAAAGGCTCTTGGGGATTTCGCCAGCCTGCTCCCAAGCCCGCGCAAAGGGCGCAATTTTCTCGGCCCCAAATTCGTGGGATGTCTCAAAAACCGCCTGCTGTTCTTCGCTTAAAAATACACTCAAAGCCGACCCCTCATCATCTGTTCACAAATATCCACAGGGGGGTGAATTGGCCCGTAGGCCAAGAGGGGGGCGCGTGCGCCTCCCTCCGATCGTTCAACTTAATCCATCGCCTTAAAGTTAAACTCACCACCTTCTTTAATCCCCGATGGCCAACGCGAGGTTACCGTTTTCGTCCGCGTGTAAAAGCGGAAGGCATCCGGCCCGTGCTGGTTTAAATCGCCAAAGCCCGATTTCTTCCAACCGCCAAAGGTGTGATAGGCCAGCGGCACCGGAATTGGCACGTTGATCCCGACCATACCGACGTTGACCCGCGCCGCAAAGTCGCGCGCTGTATCACCGTCACGGGTGAAAATCGCGGTGCCATTGCCATATTCATGGTCCATGGCATAGCCGAGCGCCTCTTCATAGGTCTTGGCCCGCACGGTCGACAAAACCGGCCCAAAGATCTCTTTTTTGTAGATGTCCATGTCGGTAGTTACATGGTCAAACAAATGCGGCCCAACGAAATAGCCGTTTTCATAGCCCTGCAATTTAAAGCCACGTCCGTCGACAACCAGTTTGGCACCCTGTTCAACACCGGACTCGACCAGTTTCAAGATGTTCGCTTTGGCCGCTGCTGTAACAACGGGCCCGTAATCCACATCATTGCCCGCCGTATATGGACCGACTTTCAGCTTTTCAATCCGTGGGATCAGTTTGGCGATTAAGGCATCCGCCGTCGCCTCACCCACCGGCACGGCCACGGAAATCGCCATGCAACGCTCGCCCGCAGCACCGTAACCCGCGCCAATCAGCGCATCTGCTGCTTGGTCCAGATCGGCATCGGGCATAATGATCATGTGGTTTTTTGCGCCACCAAAGCACTGCACGCGCTTACCGTTCGAACAGCCGCGGCCATAAATATACTCGGCAATCGGGGTCGAGCCTACAAAGCCGATGGCCTGCACAACCTCGTTATCCAAAATCGCGTCGACCGATTCCTTGTCGCCGTTTACCACCTGCAAGACGCCATCAGGCAGGCCTGCTTCTTTGAACAGCTCGGCCAGCATCAAGGGCACCGACGGGTCACGCTCGGATGGTTTCAGGATAAATGCGTTGCCACATGCCAGCGCCGGCCCCATTTTCCACAGCGGAATCATTGCTGGAAAGTTAAAGGGTGTGATGCCTGCCGCCACGCCCAAGGGCTGACGCATCGAATACATATCAATGCCGGGGCCAGCGGCATCCGTGAATTCGCCTTTCAGCATTTGCGCCGCGTTGATGCAGTATTCAATCACTTCCAGCCCGCGCTGCACGTCGCCTTTGGCATCGGGAATGGTCTTGCCATGCTCGCGCGACAAGGCTTCGGCCAGCTTTTCCATGTCGCGGTTGATCAGGCCAACCATCGCCATCATCACGCGGCCACGCTTTTGCGGGTTGGTCGCACCCCAAGCCACTTGGGCCTTGGCGGCATCATTCACAGCGGCGTCCAGCTCGGCCTTAGAGGCCAATGGCACCCGCGCCTGCACTTCGCCCGTCGCTGGGTTCATCACATCGGCGAACCGTCCCGATGTGCCCTTGACGTGTTTGCCGTTAATCCAGTGGCTAAGCTCTTGCATTTTATTCTCCAAGGTGAATTTGAGTCACTGTAGCCTTGCAATTTTGCCCGATAAAGGGGCAATATTCCAAAAGCGTTTTGCAAAATTGCAAAGCCGGCATGGGGGTAGTGGCGATGGATTGGGACGACCTGCGCATATTTCTGGCCGTTGCCCGCGCAGAAAGCCTGTCTGGGGCCGGAAAATCCTTGCGTATCGATCCCGCCACGGTGGGTCGCCGCATCGCGCGGCTTGAAACCACACTGTCTGCCCGACTTTTCACCAAAACCCCCCAAGGCTATGCCCTGACCGAGGAAGGCCAGCGCCTGATGGCCCCGGCCCGTGCAGCCGAAACAGCCTTTGCAACCGCCCAAGATAGTCTGCACCTTGTCACCGAAGGCCTTACCGGCCAAATCCGCATTGGCGCCCCAGATGGCAGTGCAAACTACTTGCTGCCGCAAGTTCTCGCACAGATCAGCGCAGAAAATCCGGGGCTGGAAATTCAACTGGTGGCCCTGCCACGCGTATTTAACCTGTCCAAGCGCGAGGCCGACATGGCCATCGCCGTGTCGCGCCCCGAAACGGGCCGCCTAACAGTGCAAAAGCTGAGCGATTACCATCTCCACCTCGCCGCCTCACGCAGCTACCTTGCGAAAAACCCTGCCATTACTTGCCTACAAGATCTGAAATCCCACCGTATCATCGGCTACATCCCCGATATGATCTTTGACAAAGAGCTGGATTACTTGGGCGAATTCGGCGGCACTGCCCCCGAGATCTCGTCCAATTCGGTCTCGGTTCAAACCCAACTGATGCGCGCCGGGGCAGGGGTCGGCATGGTGCATGATTTTGCAATGCCTTTTGCCCCCGAACTGGCCCAAGTTTTACCACAAGCCATCGCCCTGACCCGCAGCTTTTGGTTGGTTCGCCACGCCGATGACGCCCAGATTGAGCGTTTGAACCGCTTTGCGGCGCTGCTGACAACAGGCATCCGCCGCGAATTGCATCGCCTAGAAGCGCTGACCCTCTCACAAACGTGACACTAACACTTGACAGAGGGCCCCTTGCAAGACGACCCTGATATGATTGGTTAAATGGAGGTCCCAATGCTGGTTCAACAAATTCTGACATCAAAAACTGTGGGCGATGTGTTCACTCTCGCCCCCGGTGCCACGCTAAGTGAGGCCGCCGCTTTGTTGTCAGAGAAGCGGATCGGCGCAATTATCGTCTCGAAAGACGGCAAACATCCTGCGGGAATCTTGTCCGAACGCGATATCGTGCGCGAGCTGGGCAAACGCGGCGTAGCCTGCATGGCCGATAGCGTTGACAATGTCATGACAAAAAAACTGATTGGTTGCAGCAAGGCCGACAGTGCCGATGACGTTATGCAGAAAATGACAGACGGCCGCTTTCGCCATATGCCTGTGATGGATGGTGACGTTATGATTGGTCTTATTTCTATCGGTGACGTGGTCAAAGCACGGCTGTCCGAACTGTCCATGGAAAAAGACGCATTGGAAGGCATGATCAAAGGATTCTAACCAAATACGAATTTTTGTCGAGAAATCAGAATTTTCGGCGAAAATTCGGGGGTGATAAAACCAGCAAAAGGGCTTGCATTCTGTCGCGCAATAATGTTGCGTGCTGGTGCAACAAAAGGAGCTGCTATGCGTACCGGTCTTTACCCAGGAACCTTTGACCCGATTACCCTGGGGCATACCGATATCATTCAGCGCGCGATGGGCCTAGTTGACAAGCTGGTCATCGGTGTTGCCATCAACCGTGATAAAGGCCCGCTTTTCAGCCTTGAGGAACGTGTGTCGATGGTAAAGGCCGAATGCGCGCCGATCCTTGCCAAAACCGGTGGGCAGATTGTTGTCCACCCGTTTGAGAACTTGCTTATTGACTGTGCCCGCGATGTTGGCGCCACGGTTATCGTGCGCGGCCTGCGGGCTGTCGCCGATTTTGAGTATGAGTTTCAAATGGTTGGCATGAACCGCGCGATGGACAGCTCGATTGAAACGGTCTTTATGATGGCCGATGCGCGGCGTCAGGCGATTGCGTCAAAGCTGGTCAAAGAAATTGCGCGGCTGGGTGGGGATGTCACTAAATTCGTCCCTCCCGCCGTGCGTGTCGCGCTTGTCGAGCGCTATAAGCAATAATTCATGCGTTTGGCGTTTAAGTTGCCCAGCGGGCACCGCTTGACGCCAAGCGCCTTAGTGCCAAACCGCATGGCGTGCGATTTTGTCAGCATCACCGCGAAACAGGCCCAAATCCAGTGCCACATCCAGAGGCAGGCGGGCAATCTCATTGCGCGTTTTGATATATAGAGCGTGGTTGGCGATAGCGGTTTTTACGCGGTTGATAAGTGTCATCATGGTTTTTCTCTCACATCCATCTGACGGTTGGCCCCTTGCCAATCGTCCTGCTCCTTATATCGGTCAATATGATTGCGCTAACAACGGTTAGCTTCAGCTTCCCGCTATGCACCCACTGCATGGCTATCTAAAACGCCGCGATCACGCCCAACACAACGAAGCCTTTCAATATCGCATCTACTGCGACGGCCGCCAAAATCATCCCCATGACGCGGCTGACAATTGACGCCCCCGTGGCCCCGATCATTCGATGAATGGGCGCTGCCAGTAGCAAAATTACCAAAGTAATCGCCAAAACCACCGCCATTAGCCCCGCTGTCATCGCCTGATGCGCGATTGAGAACCGGTCGTTATCGGTCAAGACCACCACTGCCAGCATCGCCCCCGGTGACGCAATCGACGGCATGGCCAGCGGATACACAGCCGAGGCGTGGTGGTCCCATTCCGCCACTTCAGTTTCGGGCTTTGACGTGCCAAAAATCATCGACAGCGCAAACAACAGCAACACCAACCCGCCCGCAATCTGAAAGGACGGCAGGCCAAGCCCCAGCGCATCCAGCACCAATTGTCCAAACACCACAAAGGTTAGCAGCACCGCAAAGGCAATTAGCACCGCCCGCACCGCCACCTTGCGTGATGTCGCCGCCGAGGCCCCGAACGTCACAGCCAAGAACACTGGCAGTGTCCCGATCGGATCGATGACCACCCAGAGTGTGATAAATTCTTGTAGCAAGGTGGTCGAAATAGCCATTGGGTTTTCCTTAAACGGGACAGGGCGTGTTACCTAACTTGGGGTGCCCGCACCAGTATTACCAATACAAAAGGCACCCCAAAGGGTGCCTTTTGCCGTTATCACGCGGTGTGATGATTAAAGCAGCTTGCCCATCGCAACAGCCGTATCAGCCATGCGGTTAGAGAAGCCCCATTCATTGTCATACCACGTCAAGATCCGCACCATGTTGCCCTCCAAAACCTTGGTTTGGTCAAGGTGGAAGATCGACGAGCGTGGATCATGGTTGAAATCAGACGATACGTTCGGCTGATCGGTGTAGCCCAAAATGCCCTTCAGCGGGCCATTGGCTGCAGCTACAATCGCCGCGTTCACTTCTTCAACGGTTGTCGTGCGTGAGGCTTCGAACGTCAGGTCAACAACCGACACGTTTGGTGTTGGCACCCGAATGGCCACACCGTCCAGCTTGCCGTTCAACTCGGGCAGGACCAGCCCGACAGCCTTGGCCGCACCAGTCGAGGTTGGGATCATCGACAATGCCGCTGCACGTGCGCGGTACAGATCTTTGTGCATCGTGTCCAGCGTCGGCTGGTCGCCGGTATAGCTGTGGATCGTGGTCATAAAGCCTTTGGTGATACCGATGGTATCATTCAAAACCTTAACAACAGGTGACAGGCAGTTGGTGGTGCAGGATGCGTTCGAAACAATCACATCCGCTGCGGTCAGCGTGTCATGGTTTACGCCATAAACGATTGTTTTATCAGCGCCTTTCGACGGCGCAGACACCAGAACGCGGCTTGCGCCGTTTTCAAGGTGGATCGATGCTTTGTCTTTATCGGTGAAAATGCCGGTGCATTCCATCACGATATCAATGTGGTTCCACGGCAATTCGGCAGGGTTACGAATAGCGGTCACAGCGATTGGTCCACGGCCCACGTCGATCGTGGTTTCAGTTGTTGTCACGACACCCGGAAAGCGGCCATGAACCGAGTCAAAGCGCAGCAGGTGGGCGTTGGTTTCCACCGGGCCCAAATCGTTGATGGCAACAACCTCAATATCGGTGCGGCCCGATTCAATGATCGCGCGCAGCACGTTGCGGCCGATACGACCAAATCCATTGATGGCAACTTTAACGGTCATGGCATATTCCTTTGCGTTGCGGGGAAGGCCCCCAGTTTGCTAGCGCTAACATCGCGATTTCAGCGAAAAGTTCAAGCACTTACCGCTTGCTTTACCGCCAGAACGAGATGAATTCTATGAAAACCGCAAATTTTCGCAAAAGAAAAAGCAAAGCGAAGCCGCTATTCAGGAACATATCGCCCAAAATAGCGGCCGCAAGGATAAGCCCCAGCCATATCGCCAATTTATTCGTCATACGGCCCCTAAACTTGCGGGCCGCAATCGGCCTGCTTTATTGCAACAGGCGCCCCATTGCCCCAGCCACATCGGCCATCCGGCAGGAAAAGCCCCACTCATTGTCATACCACGCCAGCACCCGCACGCAGTTGCCAACGACCTTGGTCTGATCCGGCGCAAAGATACAAGAATGCGGCGTGTGGTTGAAGTCAATAGAGACCTTCGGCTCGGGATCATAGGCCAAAACCATGCCCATATAGCCCGCAGCTGCCTCACGCATGATCTCATTTACCTCGGCTACGGTCACCGTTTTGCGGGCAACAAAGGTTAGATCCACGGCCGACACATTCGGCGTAGGCACCCGCATCGAGGTGCCATCCAGCTTGCCCGCCAGTTCCGGCAGCACCTCGCCCAATGCCTTGGCGGCGCCTGTTGAGGTGGGGATCATCGCCATAGCCGCTGCGCGCGCGCGGTACAAATCCTCATGCCGGCGGTCCAGCGTCGGCTGATCGCCGGTATAGCTGTGGATCGTCGTCATGATCCCGCTTTCAATTCCGATGGCGTCATTCAACACTTTGGCCAATGGGGCGAGGCAATTCGTCGTACAAGAGCCGTTGGAAACCACATGATGATCTGCTGTCAGTTGCCGATGGTTCACCCCGTACACAACCGTTTTATCGGCGCGTTTGGCCGGTGCCGACACCAGCACCCGCTTGGCCCCGCGTGACAAATGCACCGCTGCCGCATCACGGTCATTAAACTTGCCGCTACATTCCAGCACAACATCCACACCGTCCCAGTCCAGCTCATGGGGGTTATAGGTGCTCATCACCCGCATCGGCCCGCGGCCCAGATCAAGCGTATCGCCAGATACCCGCACAATGCCGCCAAATCGCCCATGTACCGAGTCGTATTTCAGCAAATGCGCATTCGTCGCAATCGGCCCCGTGGCGTTGATCGCCACCACCTGCACATCGTTGCGTGCGCTTTCCGCGATATGCGCCAAGGTGCAGCGCCCGATACGTCCAAATCCGTTGATCCCGATGGTGATTGTCATTCCCAAACCCTCAAACTGAATTCAATTTAACGTGGGGATACACAGAGAATCCAACATTTCAAAGGCAAAAATGGGTATTATTTCAGGGCGTTAGCGCAAACTTACCATGTTTCCGCTAACGTTTCCGCTAACGGCTTGTCCGTAGCTGAAACTTAGGTACCTTACGGCCAAAACATGAAAAGGATGCTGGATGAGCGGACTATTAGCCCTGTTGGATGATGTCGCGGCAATTGCAAAGGTTGCGGCCACTTCAGTTGATGACATCGCCGCCGCTGCCGCCAAGGCCGGCGGGCAAACGGCGGGCATCTTGATCGACGATGCCGCCGTCACCCCTACCTATGTGACCGGCCTTGCCCCCAGCCGCGAACTGCCGATGATCTGGCGCATCACCAAAGGCTCGTTCAAAAACAAGCTTGTCTTTTTGTTGCCCATTGCACTCTTGCTCTCCAACTTCGCGCCTTGGGCGATCACGCCTTTGCTGATGTTCGGCGGGGCCTATCTTTGCTTTGAAGGGGCCGAGAAAATCCTCCACGCGCTGTTTCCCCATGCCAGCCACGCGGTCGAGGCGGATATGTCGCCGCGTGACCCTCTGCACCTTGAAGAAACCCGCGTCGCTGGTGCGATTAAAACCGATTTTATCCTCTCGGCAGAAATTATGACCATCTCGCTGTCGGTGGTCGAGGCACCCAATATTTACATGCAAACCGCCACCTTGGCCGTGGTCGCCATTGGCATCACCATCGCGGTCTATGGCACCGTGGCGCTGATCGTGAAAATGGATGATATCGGCTTGCACATGGCCGCCAACGCCCGCCTTGGTGCCACCCGCAGCCTTGGCCGCGGGCTTGTGCGGTTCATGCCGCACTTGCTGGCAGGGCTGTCGTTTGTCGGCACGGGTGCCATGCTTTGGGTTGGTGGCAACATTCTGACCCATGGGCTGGATGTGCTGGGCCAGCCGCTGATTTACGACCAAATCCACCACTTGGCCGAGGCCACAGCACAGGCTGTGACCACCGCGCAAGGGTTTGTGCAATGGGCCGTCACGGCGGGCCTTGATGGCATCATCGGTCTTGGCGTTGGCCTCGTTCTTATTCCCATCGTTACCAAAATCATCACCCCGCTGGTCGACGCGATTACCGGAAAACCCGCCTCGCATTGATCGAGCTAAATCTAAAAAGGATACCAAATGACCTCTGCAAAGCCCCCAGTCGGTTCTGTAATCGCCCCGCTAACCCTTGCCGTTGCAGGGCAGGACAAAACTATCACCCTTGGTCAACCGACCGAGCGTTGGACGATGCTGTTCGTCTATCGTGGCAAGCATTGCCCGCGCTGCAAACGCTTTCTGAACAAGCTGAATGCCGTGCTGCCTGCGTGGACCGACGTGATGGATGTTGTCGTCACCTCGGCGGATACCCAAGAAAAAGCGCTGGCCGATAAGGCCGAGTTCGCCTGGGATTTTGATATCTGCTATGGCCTGACCGTGCCGCAAATGCGTGCGCTCGGCCTTTATGTGTCGGAGCCGCTGTCCGAGGCCGAAACCACCGACCTCTTTGCCGAACCCGGCGCTTTTGGCATCCGCCCTGATGGCACCTTGATGCTGGTCGACATTTCCAACGGCCCAGCGGCCCGCCCAGACCTTGAAGAGCTGCTGGACGGCATGAAGTTTAACATCACCAACAACCGCCCCGTTCGCGGCACCGCATAACGGGCAGGGGTCCATCACATACTCTCGGCAAAGCGGTGGTTTTGGCGGGTGTATGTGACCCTGTTTCCGACTTTTTTTGGCGTTTTTTAGGCGCATTATGTTTCGGAACCCAACGGAAGTTCAACTTTAGACCGTATAACGCACTTATGCGACTGATCGGGTGGCAGTCTTTGCTGCGTCGGACGTAAACTCTAAAGAGGAATTTTTCATGGTATGCTTTGCTCCTTCACGACATGAAGCGGGGCCTGTTCTTGCCGCCTTCATGGTCTTTGCGACAACCGCCAGCGGCGCTTTGGCACATGATATAACCAATGCGGTTTTGACAGATCGCGCGGCGACCTGTGCCGACTATGTTGCAGCAAACACCGCGACCGCGACAGATGTGCAAAACCAAAAGCGCTACACGGCCAACGTCTCGATCACCACGAATGGAACCACCTGCACGATTACATCCAACGCTGTTCCGAACCATGATTTCAACGCGACGGGCCGATTTGCCAACCCGTTTTCGCAACAAAACCAAAGCTATTCCATCCCCGCAAAACCGGTTGCGAACAAGGCACCAACGGCGCTGAGCCTGCGGACAGATAACGCCATTTTTCTGAATGGTGTGAAGCTGGATCTGATGGCGGCGGGATGTTTTGGCGTGCGTGATGGCCGCATCGGGTGCAATGATATGACTGCGTCTTACAGGTACGATCCGATGGGGCCGGGCGGTAATTTTGGCACGGATGAGCATAACGCCCACACCCAGCCCGATGGCACCTATCATTATCATGGCAACCCGATGGTGCTGTTCGAGCAGACCAACCCAAAGACGCCGTCGCCCGTGATCGGCTTTGCGGCGGACGGTTTTCCGATCTTTGGAAGCTATATTGAAGATGGAGGCCAGATTCGCCTAGCAACCACGAGCTATCGTTTGAAAACGGGCACACGTTCGGGTGGGCCCGGCGGGCAGTATGATGGCACATTCATTGATGATTGGGAATTTGTCGCGGGCGCAGGCGATCTGGATCAGTGTAATGGGATGACGCAGAATGGCGTCTATGGCTATGTCGTCACGGCAAGTTATCCGCATGTTTTGGGCTGCTTTACGGGCACGCCGGACCCGTCGTTTAACAAGCGGCCCCCGGGCCGGGGCTGACCAAAGCATCGGTCTTGCCAATAAAAAAACGAGGGCACTTGGCCCTCGTTTCTTCGTTCTGATCTGTGGCTTAGAGGCCTAGCAAGGCCTTGGCCTTGGCCACAGCATTTTCAGCCGTGATGCCAAACTCCTTATACAGCCGCTCGGCTGGGGCCGAGGCACCAAAGCCCACCATCCCGATAAAGGCTGCTTTTTGCTCACGCCCGCGCTCACCCAACAGCCAGCGATCCCAGCCGGTTTGAACGCCCGCCTCAATCGCGATCCGAACCGGACCGGGCGGCAGGATTTTGCGGCGGTACGCATCGTCTTGCTCGGCAAACAGCTCCATACATGGCATCGAGACCACGCGGCAGCCGATGCCTTCGGCCTCAAGCAGATTGCGGGCTTGCAGCGCGATTTCAACTTCGGTGCCGGTCGCCATAATGATGACCTGACGCTTCGCCTCGGCATCCTCTAACACATAGGCGCCTTTGGCGACCATGTTTTGATTGACGTGCTTTTTGCGCACAGCAGGCACGCCTTGGCGCGACAAAGCCATGACCGAAGGCGTCTTGGTCTGGCTGAACGCAACCTCCCACGCCTCAGCGGTTTCAACCTGATCGGCAGGCCGCAACACAAGCGTGTTCGGTGTGGCGCGGCTGATTGCCAAGTGCTCGACCGGTTGGTGGGTCGGGCCATCTTCGCCCAAGCCGATGGAATCGTGGGTCATCACATAGACCACAGGAACCCCCATAAGCGCCGAAAGGCGCATCGACGGGCGCGCATAATCGGTAAAGCACATGAAGGTGCCCGAATAGGGGCGCACGCCGCCGTGCAGGGACATGCCGTTCATTGCGGCAGCCATACCATGTTCGCGGATGCCATAATAGACGTAGCGGCCCGAACGATCTTCGGCCGAGAACATGCCCAGATCGCCGGTTTTGGTGTTGTTGGAACCGGTCAAATCCGCCGAGCCGCCGATGGTTTCTTTCATCACCGGATTGATCACCTCTAGCGCCTTTTCAGACGCCGAACGTGTGGCCAGTTTTGGCATCGTCTCGACCGCTTGCTTTTTCAACGCGCGGACAACCTGTGCCAATTTGGCCGGTGCCTCGCCTTTGAAAATGCGGTCAAACTCGCCCTTGCGCTGATCTGACAGCGAGGCAAGATTAAGCTCCCACGCTTTGCGGGTATCAAGCCCGCGCGCACCGATCACCTCCCAAGCCGATTTAATCTCGGTAGGGATTTCGAACGGGCCGTAAGGCCAGCCATACACCTTACGGGTCTCGGCGATCAGGTCGGGCGCAGTCAGCGCGCCGTGGCCTTTGGACGTATCCTGTGCCGAGGATCCCAGCGCGATATGGGTTGCACAAGCCACCATCGCAGGGCGGGATGACGCCTTGGCAGCAGTGATCGCATTGTCGATATCAACCGGATCATGGCCGTCACATTCAAACACATCCCAACCGCTGGCGGCAAAACGCGCCTTTTGGTCGGTGATGTCGGACAGCGACACTTTGCCATCAATGGTGATGCCGTTGTTATCCCACAGCACAATCAAGCGCGACAATTCTTGCTTGCCTGCCAGCGCAATAGCCTCTTGGCTAACGCCTTCCATCAGGCAGCCATCACCGGCGATCACATAGGTGTGGTGGTTCATCAGCTTTTGGCCCCAAACGGCGCGCAAATGCTCTTCAGCCATCGCAAACCCTACACCGTTGGCGATGCCCTGACCCAAGGGGCCGGTCGTGGTTTCAATGCCGGTTGCGTGGCCATATTCAGGATGGCCCGCAGTTATAGCGCCCCATTGGCGGAAATTCTTGATCTGCTCGATCGTCATGTCGGCATAGCCGGTCAGGTGCAGCAGCGAATAGAGCAACATCGAACCATGGCCCGCCGACAGGATAAAGCGGTCACGATCGGGCCAGTTCGGCGCGGTCGGATCAAATTTCAGATGCTTTTCAAACAGCACGGTCGCGACATCGGCCATACCCATAGGCATACCTGAATGCCCCGAGTTGGCAGCCGCAACCGCATCCAGCGTCAAAGTACGAATGGCACAGGCTTTATTCCAATGGTCCGGGTGCTGGGCGCGCAGAGTGGCAATATCCAAGGCTTTGATCCTTCGTTTTGATAAGGTCGGGCCACGCAGAATGCGAATACCCAAACGCAGAGTTCGATTTGCCGGGGCAAGCCGCCTTGCTGCCCCGCGTATAAGTTCCAAAGCTGCATATCAGGCTTATCGGTAAGATCAAGCATGTCTGGCAAGGGCTTGATCCTAAAGGGGGCGCAATTCACAATAGCTTTGGGATATGGTTGCAAAAAACTGCATAAATGGCGATTCGCCTTTCTATATGGTGCTGTGCTATTGACGGCCTTGGGGCTATAAAAAACAATCGACGCGCAACATCCGGGGCGCCTAACGACAGGCAAGGGGGCATTTGAATGAGTGACCAAAGCAATATCGCAGAATTAGAGCGGCGGATCACCGCAGCTTTGGGCCGTATTGGTGCAGGGTTGGACAAATGGGAGGCCGCGCCAAAAGCTGTGGACGTGCCGCCAACGCCTTTGCCAAAGAACGACTCGTCCTCAGATGCGGCGGCGCAACTGGCGGTCAGCATGGATATGATTGCCGAGCTGGAGGCCGAGGTTGCAAAGCTGAAAACAGCCCTAGCCGCAGAAAAAGCCACAGTGGCGCAACTGACAGAGCGGGCAAAAACAGTCCAATCCCGAGAGCCTTCGTCGCAGGGATCTGGGCAGGTAACTGGGCAGGGGCAGGTGGATGCCAAGGTTGAAAAGATGACGCAACAGCTGGATGTGCAAGGCCTAGAGTTGCAACGGATGCGGAAATCCTCGGTGCAATTGCGTGAAAACCTGCGTGTGTTGCACGAGGCTGCGACCAAAAACATGGTTGAGCCGCAGATGATTAACAAAGCGATGATGGCAGAGCTGGAAAACCTGCGCGCCACACGCCACACGGAGACCGCCGAAATGGATGAGATTTTGGCAGAGCTGAAACCCCTGATTTCGGAGGCGCGCAACAATGGCTGAACTTGAAATCACCATCGGTGGCCGCAGCTTTATGGTCGCCTGCCAAGAGGGCGAAGAGCATTTTCTGCGCACTGCCGCGGCGATGATGGACAGCGAGGCACAGCCTTTGGTCACGCAAATGGGGCGGTTGCCCGAAGCGCGGATGCTGCTGATGGTCGGGTTGATGCTGGCGGATCGTACGGCCTCGGTCGAAGATCAAATCAAGGTCCTAAAGGCACGCGTGGAAGAGTTGGAAAACAGGCCGCCGCCGGAGCCGCAGAAAATTCAGGTTTCGGTCATTCCGCCGCAAATCCCTGAAACACTTGCCGAAATTGCCGCGAGGGCCGAAGCTTTGGCCGCCAAAGTGGATGATAAGGTGAAAACGGCGCGCTAGGGTTTGTTGGCGCGTGATTGTTTGGAATAAAAAGAGGGGGGCTGTCTGCCCCCCCTATCTCTATTTTGCGGGGGCGTACAATAACTGCCCCCACTCATTCGTTCATGTGGATATTTTAGCCAAAGAGAATGCGGATCAGGCGTTGGCTTCGCGGATTTTGTCTGCGGCTTCTTTGTTGAACGCAACGCCTTTGGCTTCAAACATTTGATCCATTTCGCCGTTCAGGGTCATCTCGGTGATGATGTCGCAACCACCGACAAACTCGCCTTTGATATAAAGCTGTGGGATCGTCGGCCAATCCGAAAAATCTTTGATGCCTTGGCGGATGTCGGCATCTTCCAACACATTTACATCCGCAAAATCGACGCCCATAAAGTTAAGCACGCCTGCGACGCGGCTGGAAAACCCGCATTGCGGCGCAGTTTTGGTGCCTTTCATAAACAGAACGACATCGTTTTTTGTGATGGTATCTTGGATTTTCGCTTTTGCATCAGTCATTTGGGTGTTCCTTGGTTTGGCTTCCCATGGGGAATGCCGTTTGTGCGCGGCTGCCGCAAATTCGGTTCAGTCTGGGGCCTTGGTGGTCAGCGCCAGCGCGTGTAACTCGCCATTGGCGCCGTCCATCTTGCCTTTTAGGCTGGCATAGACCGCGCGTTGTTGTTGCACGCGGTTCATGCCTTTAAAGCTGGCGTCTATCACCTCGGCCGCCCAATGGTTGCCATCGCCCGCAAGGTCAGTGATCGTGATCTTGGCGGCGGGAAAGCTGTCGCGGATCAGGTTTTCGATATCTTGCGCTTGCATGGCCATTGGGTGCGTCCTGTTGGGTTATTCCAGTTTAATGTAGGGCGGGCGGCGGCGGCGTGCAAGATCAGCCGACAGCTGCCCCGAATGCCGAGTGGTACAGTGCGGACAGATCGGCCAACGGTGCGGAATCCGTGCCAAAGCAGACGGAAGTGCCGCCGAACTGGCCCATTTGCGCAACCTTGACGCCCGCCTTTTCGCCAGCCTCAATCAGTGCGGCAGCATTGGCAACATCACAGGCCACCAAATAGCGCGCCTGATCTTCGCCAAACAGCGTGGGGATCCAGCCGCTTTCCAGCCAAACGCCGGTTTTTGCAGCATCCGCCATTTCAAACGCCGCCAAAGCCAAGCCGCCATCGCCCAAATCGGTCGCGGCGCGCAGCAGTTTGCGGTGCTTGCGCAGGAATTCGCCATGCTTGCGCTCGGCTTTCAAATCCACCTCGGGGGCGTCGCCGCTTTCCATGCCGAATGCCTCGGCCAGTAGGGCTGATTGGCCAAGATGGCCATGGGTGGTGCCGATAACCAACAGCATGTCGCCTTCATGCGCCACGCCCGAGATCAGCTCATCCGCGCTGGCCAAAATGCCGACAGCGCCGATTGTGGGCGTTGGCAGAATGCCGGTGCCATCGGTTTCATTGTAGAGCGAGACGTTGCCCGACACGATCGGCATATCCAGCGCCTCAACTGCGGCACCGATTCCTTTGATCGCGCCCACGAATTGGCCCATGATTTCGGGTTTTTCGGGGTTGCCGAAGTTCAGGTTGTCGGTGGTGGCAAGGGGCAGGGCGCCCACCGCACAAAGGTTGCGGTACGCCTCGGCGACGGCTTGTTTGCCGCCTTCGAAAGGGTTCGCCTTAACATAGCGGGGTGTGACGTCAGAGGTGAAAGCCAGCAGTTTCGGCGTGCCATGCACCCGTACAACGCCTGCGCCAAGGCCGGGCACACGCACGGTATCGGCCATAACCATAGAGTCGTATTGCTCATATACCCATGCCTTATGGGCATAGTTCGGGCTGCCGATCAGGGCGCGCAACCCGTCAATTGCACCAATCGCGGGCACATCGCCCAAGGGGCCTGCGGGAGGGGTTTCCACCCAAGGGCGGTCATACTCTGGGGCCGAGGAGGCGAGTTTTGACAAAGGCAGATCGGCCTTTACCTCATTGCCATGCATAATTAGGAAACGGTCTTCGGCAATGGTTTCGCCAACGATGGCGAAATCGAGATCCCACTTCACAAAGATTGCGCGGGCTTCGGCTTCCAGCTCGGGGTTCAAAACCATCAACATCCGCTCTTGGGATTCTGACAGCATCATCTCATAGGCGGTCATATTGGTTTCGCGCTGGGGCACATCGTTAAGCTGCAGCTTGATGCCCAGCTTACCTTTGTCGCCCATTTCAACAGCCGAACAGGTCAGACCAGCCGCGCCCATATCTTGGATCGAGTTGACTGCACCGGTTTGCATCAGCTCCAAACAGGCCTCGAGCAGCCGCTTTTCGGTGAAGGGGTCCCCGACTTGCACGGTGGGGCGCTTTTCTTCAATAGTGTCGTCAAACTCGGCACTGGCCATCGTGGCCCCGCCCACACCGTCGCGGCCGGTTTTGGCGCCGAGATAAACCACAGGCAGACCCACGCCGCTTGCCACCGAGTAGAAAATCTTATCCGCATCGGCCAAGCCGGCCGCAAAGGCGTTCACAAGGCAGTTGCCGTTATAGCTGGCGTGAAAGCGCACTTCGCCGCCTACGGTTGGCACACCAAAGGCGTTGCCATAGCTGCCAACACCTTCGACCACACCTTTAACCAAATGCGCGGTTTTCGGGTGGCTTGGCATCCCAAAGGACAGCGCGTTCATTGCCGCAATCGGGCGCGCGCCCATCGTGAACACATCGCGTAGAATCCCGCCAACACCTGTGGCAGCGCCTTGATGTGGCTCAATATACGATGGGTGGTTGTGGCTTTCCATTTTGAAGATCACGGCTTGACCGTCGCCGATATCAACGACGCCCGCGTTTTCGCCCGGCCCGCAAATCACCTGCGGCCCTGTGGTCGGCAAGGTGCGCAGCCATTTTTTAGAGGACTTATAGGAACAATGCTCGTTCCACATCGCCGAAAAGATGCCCAGTTCGGTAAATGTCGGCTCGCGGCCGATGATCTCTAGCAGACGCGCGTATTCATCAGGTTTTAACCCGTGTGCGGCGATAAGCTCGGGGGTGATCACTGGCTCGGTCATGGCATTTTCCCATCGGTCAATTGATGACGCGTCCATAGGCCAAACGCGCAGAAAGGGGAAGGGGAAACGCTGGGCATTTGTAAGGTTAGCGCCTGCAGGGCAAAAAAAAGGCCGAGCTTGCGCTCGGCCGAAGTCCAACAGGGAGGTGAAAGAAACAAGAGATACTCATTGCTTCCTTCGAGATTGCAGATAGGCCTCTGGTTTCAATCGTGCAAGTTTTTTGACCGTGCAGTCTAGGAATGTCCGGTATGCGTTTATTGCATGGCTAATCTAAGCTACGGATAAGATACATGATTTTAACTTAGTCGACGGAATCGGCGCTTTCGCGCTGGCGTTTGCGATAGGCGAAAATTTCCTCGGTTACGAAATCCCGGAACGCAGCAACACGTTTTGATTGACGCAATTCTTCTGGATAGGCCAAGAAAACGGGCACTTCGCCTGATTCGACGTCGGGCAGTACCCGCACAAGGTTAGGGAAGTCCTCGGTCAGATAATCGGGCAGCACGCCCACCCCAAGGTGATTCAGAACACCTTGCAACACGCCAAAGTAGTTGTTGACGGTCAGCATCGACGGAATGTCATGCACCATCAGCTGCTGCACAAGCAAAGCACCGGCGGCGACCTGTGACGTGCCAATGTTTTGGCAAATCAGGCGGTGATGCGCGAAATCTTCCATTGTCCGGGGCGTGCCTGACTGAGCCAGATATTCAGGCGTCGCATAAAGGCGCATGCGAATATTCATAAGACGGCGGCGGATCAGGTCGGCCTGGCTCGGCTCTTTCATACGGATCGCGACATCGGCTTCGCGCATTGGCAGATCCAGGACCCGCTCTTCCAGCATCAAGTCGATCTTGAGGCTGGGATATTTTTCGTAAAGCTTGGGCAAGCGCGGGGCAAGCCAGAGCGTGCCAAAGCCGGTGGCCGTGGTCACGCGCAATTCGCCAAACACCTCATCCTCGCTATCGCGAATACGGGCGGCTGCGGCATCCAGCCGTTTGGCCATCGATTTGGTGGCCTCAAACAGCAGCTCGCCTTGCTCGGTCAGAATCAGGCCGCGGGCATGGCGGTGAAACAGGGTCACGCTTAGGCTTTCCTCAAGCGAGCGAACCTGCCGCGAGACTGCCGATTGCGACAGGTGCAGCGTATCGCCCGCATGGGTCAAACTGCCTGCATCGGCCACTGCGTGAAAGATTCTTAGTTTATCCCAGTCCATACCGATACTCTTTTGAATTTGGCATAGCGTAACACAAGCTACGCCAAGTATCGACTACCATAGTTAAGTAAACATTTTGACGGGCTAAAAATTCCGCTTTGTAGGTCAGTGATTTTGACCTATATTGCCCTATATATAAGCATTGTGGAGGGCAAGCGATGACGCAGCAAGAGGTTTCACTGAACGATCGGTTCGATTTGACGAAATCTCCGGTGCTGTTGAACGGAACGCAGGCCTTGGTGCGGCTCATGTTGATGCAAAAGGCACGTGATGCGCAGGCGGGGTTTCAGACGGCTGGCTTGTGCACGGGGTATCGCGGCTCGCCTTTGGGGGCGGTGGATCAGCAGATGGCGCGGGCCAAGGCAGATTTGACCGCCGCCGACATTACCTTTCAGCCGGGGTTGAATGAAGACCTTGCCGCCACCGCAATTTGGGGCAGTCAGCAGGCCGAGCTGCGCGGACAGGGTAAGTTCGACGGAGTTTTCGGGTTGTGGTACGGCAAGGGGCCGGGGGTGGACCGGTCGGGTGATGTGATGCGGCACGCCAATTTGGCGGGCACTTCGCCGCATGGTGGTGTGATCATGGCCTTGGGCGATGACCATACGGGCGAAAGCTCGACCACGTGTCACCAATCGGAATGGGCGGCGGTGGATGCGTCTATTCCGGTGGTCTCACCCGCAGGCGTGCAGGAAATTCTGGATTACGGGCTATATGCCTATGCGTTATCACGGTTTTCCGGTCTTTGGGTTGGCCTGAAGCTGATGAAAGATACGGTTGAGGCGACAAGCGTGGTTGACGGGCGGCTGGACCGTATGTCCTTTGTGACGCCAGACTTTGCGATGCCAAAAGGCGGGTTGAACATCCGGCTGAGCGACCACTGGGTCCCGCAAGAGGAACGCTTGGTTAACCATAAACGCGTTGCCGCCGAGGCCTTTGCACGTGCCAACCGTATAGACCGCCGCGTTTGGGGCGAGGCTGGGGCCAAGATCGGGCTGGTTGCGGCAGGCAAGAACTGGCTTGATTTGGTCCATGCGCTGGCGCTTTTGGGGATAGATGAGGCCGAGTGCGCGCGGCTTGGCATCACCACCTATAAGGTCGGCCAGCCTTGGCCTCTGGACATGCACAGCTTTCACGATTGGGCCGATGGGTTAGATCTGATCATCGTGGTTGAGGAAAAGCGCAAGCTGATCGAAGTGCAGATCAAAGAGGCGATTTTTGATGACCGCCGTGGCCGCCGTGTTTGGGGTGGGCGCAAAGGTTCGCCCGAGGCAGAGGTCCTGTTTCCTGTGCCGATGTCGCTGGACCCGATGATGATCGCGGCCAAGTTGGGGGGTATTTTCATCGACGAAGGGCGCGGGAGTGATCGCCTTAAAGATGCATTGCAACGCATTGATTTGGCGTCAAAATCAGACAATGCACAAGATATTGCGGCCCGTCTGCCGTATTTCTGTTCGGGATGCCCGCACAATACCTCAACCTTGCTGCCCAAAGGTGCCCGGGCGGGTGCTGGGATCGGCTGCCATACGATGGCTTTGTGGATGGATCGTGGCACCTCTGGCCTGACGCATATGGGCGGCGAGGGCATGAACTGGGTCGGCGAGGCACCGTTTTCCAAGACCGAACATGTGTTTCAAAACCTTGGCGATGGCACCTATAACCATTCGGGCATCCTTGCCATTCGTGGCGCGCTGAACGCGGGCACCAATATTACCTATAAAATCCTGTTCAACGACGCTGTCGCCATGACAGGCGGCCAGCATAATGAAGGCGACCTGACGGCCTACCGCATCGTCGCCGAAGTGCAGGCGATGGGGGTACAAAATATCGCCGTTGTCTATGATCCGAAAGAGGCGGTCGATCTGTCGCGCTTTCCGACAAAAGTGGAAAAATACACCCGTGACGCGATTATCGATGTGCAAGAAAAATTTAGTAAACTCAAGGGCGTATCAGTCATTGTTTACATCCAAACTTGCGCTGCCGAAAAACGCCGCCGCCGCAAACGGGGCGAATTCTCTGACCCGGATAAGCGGGTCTTTATCAACACCGACATCTGCGAAGGCTGCGGCGATTGCGGGGTGCAATCAAACTGCGTGTCTATCGTACCGGTGGAAACCGAATTGGGCCGTAAGCGGGCGATTGATCAATCAAGCTGTAATAAAGATTATTCATGTGTTTCAGGGTTTTGCCCATCTTTCTTAACGTTAGAAGGGGCTAAGGTCAAAAAAGCCGCCACCGCCGATGTGGTGCTGCCAGATCTGCCAGAACCCGTTTTGCCCAGCATCAACGGCACCTTTAACGTTATGATAACCGGCGTTGGCGGTACAGGCGTGGTGACCGTGGGCGCCATTTTGGCGATGGCTGCGCATATTGATGGTAAAGGCGCGGGCATGATGGAAATGGCCGGCCTTGCGCAAAAAGGCGGTGCAGTTCACATTCATTGCCGCCTTGCCAATACGCCTGCCGGTATTTCTGCGATCCGCGTGGCAGTGGGCGAGGCTGACGCGGTGATTGGCGGCGATTTGGTGGTAACGGCTGGGGCAAAGACCCTTGGGCTTATGACTGCGGGCCGCACGGGTGCTGTTGTCAATTCGCATGAAATCATCACCGGAGAGTTCACACGGAATACAGAATTTCGTATTCCTTCCGATAGGTTACAGCTCTCTCTTGAGGCGCGTTTGCAAGATAACGTCGCGTTCTTTGACGCGACAGAGCTGTCAAAGGCCGCATTGGGTGACAGCATCTATTCCAATATGCTGGTCTTTGGTGCGGCGTGGCAACAGGGGCTTATTCCGCTGACATTTGCGGCGATTGCCCGTGCGATTGCCCTGAACGGCGCGGGGCCAGAGCGCAATTTACGGGCGTTTAACATTGGGCGTTGGGCCGTTTTGCACCCCGTCGATGCCCAAAACATATTGACGCCAAAAACCGCCGAGCCTGTTGATCCAATCGCCTACCGTGCAGCACTTTTGCGGGCCTATGGTGGGGAAAGCTTGGAAATCCGATTCTTGACGCTGGTCCGTGCGGCCCCTGCGCCGCTGCAAGGAAGCGTGGCAAGATCGTATCATAAGCTGCTGGCAATAAAGGATGAGTACGAAGTCGCGCGCCTGCATCTTGAGAGCATAGCCAAGGCGCAAGCCGAATTTGACGGTACCTTGCGCCCGACATTTCACCTCGCACCGCCCTTTATGCCCGGGCATGATGCCGCAGGCCGGCCGAAAAAGCGGGCGTTCGGGGCGTGGATCATCCCTGTATTCCGTGTGTTGACCAAGCTTACCCCCTTGCGCGGCACCGCCTTTGACCCATTTGGCCACACCGCCGAGCGCCGGATGGAACGTGATCTGATCGCCCAATATGAGGCTGATATGGCGGATATTATTGCCAGCTACACCCCAGACAAACATGGACTTGCCACCGAGATCGCCGAACTGCCTTTGGCTATTCGCGGTTTTGGGCCGGTGAAACAGGCCAATGCCGAAAAAGCAGCCGCGCGGCGCATAGAGTTGATGGCAAAATGGCGTGATACCGGCGGCGGCGGTGCGGCTGTGGCTGCGAAATAGCCAAGGGGCAAAGCAGGCCTTTCGCGTTCTTGCAACTGGGGGTATGATTGGCTGCGAAATTGGGGAAGGTCAGCACCCCCAAACAATAAGGGGCAAGACGATGGCAGTTGGGGTTTTTGATAGCGGGCTTGGCGGGCTGACAGTGCTGGACGCGCTAGTCAAACGCATGCCTGATCAAGCATTTATCTATCTGGGCGACAATGCCAACGCCCCGTATGGCACCCGTACGGCCGAGGATATTTATAACCTGACCTGCGCCGCCACCGAACGCCTTTGGGATGAGGGCTGCGATTTGGTGATTTTGGCCTGCAACACTGCCTCGGCTGCGGCGCTAAAGCGGATGCAAGAAACCTGGCTGCCTGCCGATAAGCGCGTGTTGGGTGTGTTTGTCCCGATGATCGAGGCGGTGACAGAACGCCAATGGGGCGACAATTCCCCCCCGCGTGAGGTGGATGTGAAGCATGTGGCACTGTTTGCCACGCCCGCCACCGTGGCCAGCCGCGCGTTTCAGCGCGAATTGGCCTACCGCGCGATTGGCGTCGATGTCGAGGCGCAGCCCTGTGGCGGCTTGGTTGACGCGTTGGAGCAGGGCGATGAGATGCTGGCCGAGGCGCTGGTGCATAGCCACGTCGAGGCACTGCTGCGCCGGATGCCAAAACCCGAAGCCGCTGTGCTGGGCTGCACGCATTACCCGCTGGTCGAGGCCGCCTTTGCCGAGGCATTGGGCGAGGATGTCAAAGTTTATTCCCAACCCAAACTGGTGGCCGCAGCACTTGCCGATTACCTTGATCGTCGGCCCGAAATGCGCGGCGCTGGCACCGCGTCAAAATTCCTGACCACAGGCGACCCAAAGCGCGTAAGCAGCAAGGCGACCCAATTTCTACGCCGCAAAATCAGCTTTGAGGCGGCATAGACGGCCTGCTACACTACGCCCCATGCGCCTTGTAATCAGGTGTGATACCATCCAGATGTTAATAAAGCCGCACAAGAACCGGAGAGATTATGAAAAGCCTTAAGAAAAAGCGTCGGATACAAGTGATCGTATTGGCCTTTGTCGCGCTGGCCATCTCAACCGGTCTTATCGGCTACGGGTTGCGCGACGGCATCAATTTCTTTCGTGCGCCTGCACAGATTGCCTCTGACCCACCGTCTGAGAATGAAACCTTTCGTCTGGGTGGGCTGGTTGCCGAAGGGTCGATTGTGCGCGGGCAGGGTGAGACCGTTACTTTTAGTGTGACCGATGGCGCGGCAACGATTCCGGTTTCATTTACGGGCATTTTGCCTGATCTCTTTGATGAAAATCAAGGCATGGTGGGCACGGGCAAGCTGGTCGGCGGTGTGTTTCAAGCCAGCGAGATTTTGGCCAAGCACGATGAGAGCTATATGCCGAAAGAGGTGATCGACGCGCTTAAGGATCAGGGCGTCTATGTCGCACCGAACGGTTGATTTGCGCGAATTTAAGCAAATTTAACCCACTCTGATCGCCAAGCCGGGGTCTTTTCCCCGACGATGGAGGCCAGAGATGCAGACAGTTCAAGAGATTGCCAATGACATCATCGCCCGCGAAGGCGGTTTTGTGAATGACCCAGATGATCCGGGTGGGGCCACGAATTACGGCGTGACCCTCCACACGATGCAAAAGCTGGGGATCGACCTTACCGGCGACTACGTTGTGGATGTCGCCGATGTTAAGGCGCTTACCCGCGCACAAGCGGTTGATATTTATATCGAACATTACTTCAACCGCCCCGGCGTCAGCCAGTTGCCCGAGCTGCTTCAACCTTCGGTCTTTGATATGATGGTCAATGCGGGTAATAACGCGGTAAAGCTGTTGCAACGGCTGCTGACCGATATGGGGTTCCCTTGCAGTCCCGATGGGGCAATCGGGCCGCAAACCATCAGCGCTGCCCAACGCGCCTATGAAGCCGCGCCACACCACCTTGCCGATGCCTATGCCATTGCGCGGCGCAATTATTACTACCGCCTTGCCGATGCCCGCCCCGCCAGCCGCAAATATGCGCGCAAATTGAATGGGGGTAAGGGCGGGTGGATCACGCGGGCCGAATATTTCATGTCGCAAAAATACCGCCTGACCGAGGCCGAGCATAGCAAACGGGTGGCAGCATGGGGGTGATTTCAAACTTGTTTGGCGGGGCTACGGCTGTATCCTCCATCGGTGGGGCTGTGCGTGATGTGGCCGAGGTGTTTACGCCCTCGGCCACCAAGAAAATGGAGCTGTCGGCCGAGGCGCAGGTGGCCGCTTTGCGTCAACTTGGGGCGGAATATGCCGATCCGGGTCTGGGCTGGTTTGACCGGATGGTGAACGGGCTGAACCGCTTGCCGCGACCTTTGCTGGCCTTTGGCACCTTGGGTCTGTTTGTCTATGCGATGATTGAGCCGGTAAGTTTCGGTGAGCGCATGGTGGGCTTGAACTTGGTGCCGGACCCGCTGTGGTGGTTGCTGGGTGCGGTGGTGGGGTTCTATTTTGGAGCACGCGAAGCGCATTATTTTCGCCGTCCTGTCCCCGTTGTTACCCCGCCTGCCGATAGGGTAACGGTAGATGCCGAACCGAACCTAGCCTTGGCCGATTGGCGGGCCAAACCGTAAACCACCCCGATTTTTCTCCGAAAAATCCGCTGATACCCCCGTTCGTGCCCTTGCTGGGTGCGGCGGGGCATTGACCGCGCGCGTGGGCTCTGGCATCCCAGTCTTGATCCAAAGGACGGGACTGATGAACCTTTTTTCTGATATTCGTATGCTGGTACTGGCTGAAATTGACGCAATGATGCAGGCAGGCGACTTGCCTGCCGGGCTGGACCTGGCCGCAGTAGCGGTCGAGCCGCCCCGCGACGCCAGCCATGGCGATATGGCCACCAATGCCGCGATGGTGCTGGCCAAGCCTGCCGGTATGGCCCCCCGCGCAATTGCCGATAAGCTGGCCGCGCGCTTGCAATCCGATCCGCGCATTGCGTCGGTCACTGTGGCAGGCCCCGGCTTTTTGAACCTGTCTTTGGTGCCGTCTGTTTGGGCAGGGCTGCTGCAAGCTACGCTGCAAGCTGGTGAGGACTGTGGACGTGGCGCAATCGGTGCTGGCATCAAGGTCAACATCGAGTTTGTTTCTGCCAACCCCACCGGCCCGATGCATGTGGGCCATGTGCGTGGCGCGGTGTTTGGCGACGCGCTGGCGCGGCTGTTGGCCTTTTCCGGCTATGACGTGACGCGCGAATATTACATCAACGATGGCGGCGCGCAGGTCGATGTGTTGGCGCGTTCCGCCTATGAACGCTACCGCGAGGCGATGGGGCTTGAACCTGAAATCCGCGAAGGCCTGTACCCCGGTGATTACCTGATCCCCGTGGGCGAGGCGATGAAAGCCAAGTGGGGCGATAGCCTGCTTAACCAACCCGAAGAGGTTTGGCTGGAAGATGTGCGTAACTTTGCGACCGAAATGATGATGCAGATGATCCGCGAAGATCTGGCGGCGTTGAACGTGCAGATGGATGTGTATTCGTCGGAAAAGGCGCTCTATGGCACCGGCCAGATTGAGGCCGCGATCAACACCCTGCGCGACATGGGCCTGATCTATGAAGGCACCCTTGAGCCGCCAAAAGGCAAGCTGCCCGATGATTGGGAAGCGCGCGAGCAGACCTTATTCCGCAGCACCGCGCATGGCGATGACGTTGACCGTCCGGTGATGAAATCGGATGGTGCCTGGACCTATTTTGCACCCGATATTGCCTATCATTACAACAAGGTACAGCGCGGCTTTGATCAGTTGATCGATATTTTTGGCGCCGATCATGGTGGCTATGTCAAACGGATGAAGGCGGCTGTTTCGGCGCTGTCGGGTGGCCGCGTGCCGCTGGATATCAAGCTTATCCAGCTGGTAAAACTTTGGAAAAACGGCGAGCCCTTTAAAATGTCAAAACGGGCAGGGACCTTTGTTACCCTGCGCGATGTGGTTGAACAGGTCGGCGCTGATGTGACCCGATTTGTCATGCTGACCCGCAAGAATGACGCGCCGTTGGATTTCGATTTTGCACGCGTGTTGGAGCAATCCAAAGACAACCCTGTGTTCTACGTCCAATACGCCAATGCGCGTATCAACTCGGTCATGCGTAAAGCGGTGGCCGCAGGCGTGGACGTCGATGATGCCAGCCTTGCTGCTGCTGATTTGACGCAGCTGACCAACGTCGCCGAGATTAACCTTGCGAAAAAGATCGCGGAATGGCCGCGGCTTGTGGAAATCGCCGCGCGGGGAAATGAGCCGCACCGTGTTGCCTTTTACCTATATGAGCTTGCATCCGACCTGCACGGTTTGTGGAACCGCGCTAAGGATGAGCCGGAATTGCGCTTTGTTCAGGACGATCCTGCAACAACGCAGGTAAAAATCGCCTTGGCGCGGGCAACAGGCGTTGTGATTTCTGCCGGACTCGCTATCTTGGGCGTTACATCGGTTGAGGAAATGCGCTGATACAAGCGTCCGCTGGTGTGCAAACAGGCAAGACAGCGTGGGGCCATACCCCGCGCAGTGAGGCGAGAGCATGGCAGACGTAGAATTCGATAGTTTCGATAACGGTGCAAATGCGCCTATTGGTATGATTGGGCGCACCACCCGCATCATGTCAGTGGCGGGGGCTGCAACCTCCATCGCCTTGGTGGTGGGGATGGGCTATTGGGGCTACCGGCTGGCGGTGCGCGATATGACGGGTGTTCCTGTCGTGCGCGCGCTTGAAGGGCCAATGCGCGTTTCCCCCGTTGATCCGGGGGGCGTGATCACGGATCACCAAGGCCTGTCTGTAAGTGCCATCGCGGCTGAGGGCGGCGCGTCTGCGCCTGCCGATGAGTTGCTGTTGGCGCCAGCCCCGATTGTCTTGAGCGATGATGATATAACAGGTATCGCTGTGGCGGCGGCGCCCGCAGGTCAGGCACGGCTTGCAGGCTTGGCAAATGCGCCCGTATCGGATGTTGACGAATCCGGCGCTGACATGCTGCAAACTGTCACCCTTGACCAAAACACAGATGTTGCGGCGCTTGCTGATGCGATCAGCGCGGGCGTCGTGCCGCTGTCTGGCGATATTGATATTACACTCGACACCAACCCGATGCCGGTATTTTCCTTGCCCAAAGGGGCTTTGGCGCAATCACCGCGGCCTCGGGCACGGCCTTTTGGCACTGTCGTCGCGGCGGCGGCCGTGGCGCCCATTACCCCTGAAATCGACGGCAAAGGGTTGGCATCTGGCACGCGGCTGGTACAGCTTGGCGCCTTTGACAGCGAGGCAATCGCGCGCAGCGAATGGGACCGGCTGTCCGGCAAGTTCTCGGATCTTCTCGCCGACAAGACCCGCATCGTCCAATCTGCGCAAAGTGGTGGCCGCACTTTCTATCGCCTGCGTGCCTTGGGCTTTGCAGATGAGGCAGATTCGCGCCGCTTCTGTTCTGCACTGGTTGCCGAGCGCGCCGCCTGCATTCCCGTGGCTGTGCGATGACCTCGTCTATTGGTGCGACGATTCTAGGCTGCCTTGGCCCGGTATTGTCCGCGCGTGAGGCGGCTTTTTTCCGTGCGGCCAATCCTTGGGGCTTTATCCTATTTGCCCGAAATGTCGAAAGCCCGGCCCAGCTGCGCGAATTGACGGCCGATCTGCGTGAAAGCGTTGGCCGTGATGCGCCCATTTTCATTGACCAAGAAGGCGGGCGGGTGCAACGCCTGCGCGCTCCGCATTGGACCGAATGGTTGCCGCCGCTGGACATGGTTGAAATCGTCACCGCGCGCGCCGAAAAAGGGCAGGGTATTTCTGCCGCGTGTCGGGCGATGGAACTGCGCTACCGCATCATCGCTGCCGAGCTGCGCGGCGTGGGCATTGATGCTAACTGCGCGCCTTGCCTTGATGTCGCGTCGGGGGCGACCCATGAGTTCCTGCGCAACCGTTGTTTTTCAGATGATCCCAATGTGGTGGCGCAGCTTGGCCGCGCGGCAGCCAATGGCCATCTGGCGGGCGGCGTGCTGCCGGTGGTGAAGCACCTGCCGGGCCATGGCCGCGCGGTGCTGGACAGCCACAAGGCTTTGCCCAGCGTTTCTACCCCGCTTGCCGATCTGGAAGCCCATGATTTTGTACCATTTAGGGCGTTAAATGACCTGCCAATGGCGATGACCGCGCATATCATCTATACCGCGATTGATGCCGAACGGCCCGCCACCACTTCGCCTGCAATGTTGGATGTGATGCGCAATGATATCGGGTTTGGCGGGCTGATTATGTCGGACGATCTGTCGATGAACGCGCTGTCTGGTGGCTTGGGCGAACGTGCCGTGGCCACGATTGCGGCGGGCGTTGACATAGCATTGCATTGCAACGGCGACCCAGCCGAAATGGCCCCCGTGGTGGCTGGCGCAGGCGTGCTGACCGAGGCTGCCGCTGCCCGTGCCACCCGTGCGCTTGCCGCCCGCCATATCCCCGAAACTGTTGACATTGCCGCCCTGCAGGCCGACCTTTCGGCCTATATAAACGGGTAGAGCCATGGCCGAAGATTTCATTGAGGCGCAGGAAAAACTAAGCGTCGCTGAACGGCTTGCCGCCGAGGCGCTGATTGTTGATGTCGACGGGTTTGAAGGCCCGCTGGATTTGTTGCTAACGCTAAGCCGCACCCAGAAGGTCGATTTGAGAAAAATTTCCGTGCTGCAACTGGCCGAGCAGTATTTGATTTTTGTGAACAAAGCCGGTGCTTTGCGCATCGAACTTGCGGCGGATTATCTGGTAATGGCGGCATGGCTTGCCTATCTGAAATCGCGGCTGTTATTGCCCCCCGACCCAACCGAAGAAGGCCCCAGCGCCGAAGACCTTGCCGCCCATCTGGCCTTTCAGTTGGAGCGTCTGCAAGCGATGCGTGAGGCCGCAGCCCAACTGATGGGCCGCGACCAAAAAGGCCGTGACTTTTTTGCCCGTGGCCTGCCCGAAGACGTAACGCGGCGCAAAAAGATCAGCTATTCTGCGACCTTGCTGGATTTAATGCAGGCCTATGCCCGCATTCGTACCCGCGATGATTTTCGCCCCTTTGTCTTGGACCGCAAGAATATCTTTACCATGGAAGAGGCGCTTGAACGCCTGCGCGGCCTGCTCGGCTATGCGGGCCAATGGACTGACCTAACCAGCTGGCTGCCTGCCGGATGGGAAACCAACCCCGCCCGCCGCCGCTCGGCCACAGCCGCCCATTTTGCCGCGATTTTGGAGCTTGCCAAGGCGGGCCAGCTAGAGGTGCGCCAAGGCGAAACCTTTGCCCCGATCCAAGTCCGCAAACGTGAAGGGGGCCGCGCATGACCGACACCGCCAATGACACTGACAGCCTGTTTGCCGCCCCACCACAGGCCGAGCAAGAGCGCATGATTGAGGCCGTGCTGTTTGCCAGCACCGAACCCGTGACGCTGGCCGAACTGATTTCGCGCCTGCCACATGGATGTGATGCCGCCGAGGCGCTGGTCACCTTGCGCAGGCGCTATGACGGTCGCGGCGTGCAGCTGGTCAAAGTGGGCGATGCCTATGCCTTTCGCACCGCTCCCGATCTGGGCCACCTTATGCACAAGGAATCGGTTGAGGCGCGCAAACTGTCACGCGCGGCCATTGAGACCTTGGCAATTGTTGCCTATCACCAACCCGCAACCCGCGCCGAGATTGAAGAGATCAGAGGCGTTGCGGTGTCGCGCGGCACCATCGATCAGTTGATCGAGCTGGAATGGATTCGTTTTGGTCGCCGCCGCATGACGCCGGGCCGCCCGATTACCTTTGTGGTGACCGAAAACTTCCTAGATCATTTTGGCCTCGAATCTGCCCGCGACCTGCCGGGGCTGAAAGAGTTGCGCGCCGCGGGCCTCTTGGATAACCGCCCAAGTTTTGCCCCATCCATCCCGCAAGATGACGAAGACGAAGACCAGACCGGCCAAAGCGAATTGTTTGAGGATTAAACCCATGGACCGCATTATCAACATGATCATCAATCAGGTGATCCGCCGTTTCGTCAATATCGGCGTAAACAAAGGCATCAACCATTTGGGGGCCAAAGGCAAAGCTGCGCCGCTTACGCCCACGCAATCCAACGCCGCCCGCGAAACGGCCAAACGCGCCCGCCAAGCCGCCAAAATCACCCGCCGTTTAGGGCGTTAGACGCATTCCGAAAATCTTATCTTGCACCGCCAGCACTTCTGGCGGCAAGGCATCGAGCGGATATAATGTCGAGCCGCGCGAAAAGCTGTTAAGGTTGGAAATGCTCCACTCTACCTGAACTTGATGGCCTGTGTGCGGCGCGCCTTGTTGTAGGCTAATATCGCCAGCCACGGCCTTAACCGCCGCCCCGATCAGCGCAATCTGCGCGGGGTCTAGGGGGACCACCTTATCCTCATCCTCTGGCGTGGCCGAGGTGAAGATGCGTATTCCATCATCCCCCATTTCCATAACCTGCGCAGATGTGGGGTCGTCTTCCTCGCCCTCGGGCCATAGCATGATATATAGGTTCAGCTCGGCCGGCGCATCGGGTGCGGGCAAATCATCAGGGGCCGCCGCAACGGGCAGCGCGGTGGCAAGCAACAGGCAAAGGGCATAAATATGTTTCATAGCCGCAGATTTGCCGAAGCCGCGAAAAAAAGCAAATGACAAATCGCGTTAAAAGGTCAGCGCCGGGGCATCTGGAAGTGCTTGGATAGCTTCAGCCCTTGGCCTTGATAATTCGACGCTATTCCCGTGCCGTACAGCGCCTCGGGCCGCGCTGCCATGCGTTCATAGACCAGCCGCCCCACCACTTGCCCATGCTCTAGCACAAAGGGTGCCTCGTGGCAGCGCACCTCTAGCACCCCGCGCGACCCTGCGCCGCCTGCCTGCGCCCAGCCAAAACCGGGGTCAAAAAAGCCCGCATAATGCACCCGAAATTCACCCACCATCGCCAGATAGGGGGCCATTTCGGCGGCATAATCGGGGGGAATGGTCACAGCCTCACGGCTGACCAGAATGTAGAACGCGCCGGGATCAAGGATAATACGGCCATCACGGCTGCGCACATCCTCCCAAAAATCGCGGGCGGGGTAGTGGCCTATGCGATCTAGGTCGATCACGCCGGTATGCGGTTTGGCGCGAAAGCCGATCAGATCGTCATCGCCCGCCTGCAAATCGACTGAAAAGCCCAAGCCTTCGGAAATCACCGCATCGCCCGAAACCAGCGGCTCGGATTTATGCAGCGCCATCAAGGTGGCATCATCCAACACCGCCTGCCCATCGCGGAACCGGATTTGGTTCAGCCGCATGCCGGGCCGCACCAAAACCGAAAAGCTGCGCGGGCAGACCTCGGCGTACAACGGGCCGTCATAACCGGGTGCTATGCGGTCAAATTCGACCCCGCCATCGGTGATCGTGCGGGTCAGCAAATCCAGCCGTCCGGTTGACGATTTCGCATTCGCCACCGCTGTCAGCCCTTTGGGCAGCGCCAAGCGCTCCATCAGGGGAATCACATAGACGCAGCCTTTTTCCAGCACAGCGCCATTGGATAGGTCTACGCGGTGCATTTCAAATTCAGAAATCCGTTCGGCCACGGTACGACCATGCCCCGCCAAGAATGACGCGCGCACACGGTAGGCCACTGTTCCTAAACGCAAATCAAGGCTGGCAGGTTGGATTTGGTCGGCCCGCACTTCGGGTGTCGCTGCAATTGCCCCGCTGTCGATCAAACCGCGCAGGGCTTGGGATGGCAAAACTCCGGTCATCGTCATCTCCTCTGCGTGGTCATCTGCGCGGTGCAGAAACAGAACCGCCCGCGCCTGAATTAAACAGGGCGGGCTGGCTCTGGTAAATGGTCGGGCTAGCGAGATTCGAACTCACGACCTTTCGTCCCCCAGACGAACGCGCTACCATGCTGCGCTATAGCCCGACACTGGCGCTTTCATACTGATATTCCGGGCAGGGGCAAGCCTGAAAGCACCATTAAGGCGGATTTAGCGGCGCGGCACCCGGCCTAAATCGCCAACCCGATTGCGAAGGGCCTCTAATCGCTGCAACAAGGCCTCGGCTTGGGGCTGCTTGGCACCAAATGCGCCGTTGTTAAGCGCCCGCAGGTCGGCAGGTAGCCACTCGGCATGGATGTCGGACACGTTCAAAACAGGCAGGGCGGGTTTTGAACGTGGCGCAGCATGGGGGGCATCTGTCATGGCGTCTGGCTCCATCTTGCGCGTCACAGGGGGCGGGGCCGCCGCCTCGCGGCTTGGCGTGTCAGATTTCGGTGAGGCAAGGTCTGTTGTATCATCATCAACGGTTTCTTCTGGGCCGCCCTCCGCATCGACAAACTCGGACTCGACAAAGATATTGTCGTTCTCTGTGGCATCCAAACTGTTTGTGGCCGCAACGTCTTGCGCCGAAGCCGTGTCCGGTTTGGCAGCCTCCGGCGCTAAAGGAAGGTGTGGCGCGGTCTTGTCGCGGTCGGGCTGCGTTGCGGGGTGGTGCGGGCTCCCTTGGGGTACATCGCGATCTAGCAAAGAGTCGGCGGGCGATGCAGGCTTGCCCAGAATGTCATCATGGCCTGTAGCAGCACCTGACACGGCTATCGGTGCGGGCGCCGCGTCTGGCAAAGATACAGGCTCAGGATCCACGGCCGGATTTTGGGCCTCGGTACTTCCAAGCGCGACAGCATCGTCGATTAAAGTTTGATCTTTTGGTGTCGGGTTGGCCGCAACTGGTGGTTTGGCAGCTGGAAACAAGGGGATTGGATCAGTTGAGCGCGGCTTTTGCTCTTGCACAAAATCCAAGTCATCATCGTCATCACCGGTCAAGCCAGAAACATGCCTAACCCCTTGTTCGCGCAATACTTTTTGTACGCCGCGAATGGTTAGCCCGTCGTCATGCAATAATTTGCGAATGCCTGTTAACAACTCTACATCGGCGGGCCGGTAATACCTACGGCCCCCCGCGCGCTTAACAGGCTTTATCTGTGGAAATCGACTTTCCCAAAATCGCAGAACATGGGCCGGTGTGTCCAAAAGCTCTGCCACTTCGCTGATTGTGCGAAAGGCGTCAGGCGATTTATCCATCACAGTTCCTTAGAAATAAGTGCAGGCTCAGCCCTTGGCGCCAGCCGCTACACGATCTTTCATCAGATGCGACGGGCGGAACGTCAACACACGGCGGGGGCTGATTGGCACTTCGTCGCCGGTCTTTGGGTTGCGGCCCACGCGTGCGGTTTTATCACGAATGGAAAACGTCCCAAAGGATGAGATTTTCACCGTGTCGCCCGATGCCAAAGCATCCGACAAATGCGCCAGAACGCTTTCGACCAATGCCGAAGATTCATTGCGTGACAGCCCGACTTCACGAAATACAGCTTCGCTTAGGTCCATGCGCGTCAAAGTTTTTTCACTCATTCTTTTTCCCCCGATATTTTCAAAAGGATGCGCGGTTTGAAAACTCAAGTCAATATCAGAGACTTGCGCCAAGGACTTACAGTGCGAAATTAAGCGAAAACCTTACCAGCGCAGAACCACAGCGCCCCAAGCGAGGCCGCCGCCGATGGCTTCGGCAACCAAAAGATCGCCTTGTTTGATTTGGCCACGCGCAACCCCAACCGACAGCGCCAGCGGGATAGAGGCCGCCGAGGTGTTGCCGTGATCTTGTACTGTCAAAATAACGCGGTCCATTGGCACATCCATCCGGGCCGCGGTGGCGCTGATGATCCGCAGATTGGCTTGATGCGGTACAATCCAATCGACATCTGCGCCGACAAGCCCGATTTTATCTAGCGCCGCATGCGCCGTTTCGGCCAATTTTTCAACGGCTTGGCGGAAGAGTGGGTTGCCCTGCATCCGCAGCTTTCCCGATAGGCCGTTGGTGGACACGCCGCCATCGACATACAGCATATCCTTGTGCCGCCCGTCCGAATTTAAATCAGCCGACAGTACGCCACGGTCCGTCACGTCGCCTGCGCCGTCTTCGGCCTCGAGCACCAAAGCGCCAGCGCCATCCCCAAACAGCACGCAGGTCGACCGGTCGGTCCAATCCATGATCCGGCTAAAGGTTTCCGCGCCGATCACCAAAACCCGCTTGGCCTGACCGGCAAGAATCAGCGCATTCGCATTGGCCAAGGCGAATATGAACCCCGCACAGACAGCCTGCACGTCAAAGGCAAAGCCCCGCGTCATGCCCAATTTACCCTGTACCATCGTCGCCACAGACGGAAACGTTAAGTCAGGGGTCGAGGTTGCTACCACGATCGCATCAATATCATCCGGCAAAAAACCGGCACTTTTCAGCGCCATTTCGGCAGCTTTGGTCGCCAAATCCGAGGTTGTCTGGCCCTCGGCCGCGAAATGCCGCCGCTCAATACCCGAACGGCTGCGAATCCATTCATCCGAGGTATCGAGGCTCGCCTCGAATGCGGAATTGGGCACAACACGTTCGGGCAGATAATGCCCAACGCCCTTTACAACGGCACGAATCGTCATTTTGGCTCACTATCCCCTGAATCCACGTTCCCAGCCTCATGCTGCCCCGCACGGCCCGCAGATGCAACACGCGCCGCCAGCCGCTCGGTAAAGCCCGATTTTGCAAGGTCGAACGCCAGTTTCAACGCCGCCGCAACGCCGGTCGCATCGGCCGAGCCATGCGATTTGACCACCGTGCCATTCAGTCCAAGGAAAACGCCGCCATTTACCCGCCTTGGATCAATCCGCTTTTGCAACCGCCGTAGCGCGCCCATCGCCAGCAAGGCCCCGATCTTCGACAAGACCGAAGAGCTAAGCGCCTCACGCATGAAATCTGAAATCAGTTTCGCTGTGCCTTCGCCGGTTTTCAGCGCGATATTACCGTTGAACCCGTCGGTGACGATCACATCAACGCGGTCACTGGGAATATCGCCGCCTTCAACGAAACCAACAAAATCAAAATCGCCCACTTCGGCTAGGGCAGGCATTTGTTCAAACGCTTGCTTTAACTCGGGGCGGCCTTTGTTTTCCTCGGTGCCAACATTCAGCAACCCCACGCGCGGACGCGCAAGGTTTAATCCATTGCGGGCATAAGACGCCCCCATAGTCGCAAATTTCAGCAGGTCTTCGGGGTCTGCTTTTACGTCGGCGCCCACGTCCAGCATCACGTTAAATCCGCCTGGGTTGCGCGATGGCCACAAACAGGCAATGGCAGGGCGGGTCACGCCCGGCAAGCGGCGCAGGCGAATCATTGAGATCGCCATCAGCGCGCCGGTATTGCCGCAAGATACCGCAACAGTTGCTTCGCCTTGCTTTACGCTTTCAATGCAAGACCACATTGAGGTGCCCTCGCCATTGCGCATAACTTGGCTGGGCTTGTCTTCCATCGTGACCACGCGCGGCGCGTGGCGCAATATACAACGCCCCGCTAGCACGGGGTATTTGGCAACTAAAGGCGTTAAAATAGCCTCATCGCCATGCAAAATGAACCCGATAACTGGGTTCTTTTCTGCAGAAAGCGCAAGGCCTGCGACAACAGCCGCAGGCCCGCGATCGCCACCCATGGCGTCGACCGAAAGAACGATTAGCTTACCATCCTGCCCAAAACGGGCATCACTGGTCGCCACAGATGTGTCGGTGCTCATCGTCATGCGTTAGGACAAAGGCGAACGGCTTACGCCGCTTCCTCGTCCAGATCGATTTCTTCTGTCGACGCAATAACTTCGCGTGCGTCATAGTGACCGCATGCGCCACAAACGTGGTGCGGGCGCTTCAACTCGCCACAGTTAGAGCATTCTGCTGGATTGGACGCTACCAAAGCATCGTGTGCACGACGCATGTTGCGTTTGGATTTAGTAACTTTGCTCTTCGGAACAGCCATGTCTCGACCTCGGGGTGCTGAGGGCTAATGCCCTGAATTTCCTTTGGGATCTGGCCGTAACTCAACAGTCTGAGCGCGTCTGATCCACGATATAAACGAGCGCGGAACATACTGGGATTCTGCGCAGGTGCAAGCCCTTTCTGACCTGCACCTGAAACCAGTATGACAACGGCTTTATTCTACGTCACTTTCGGGGTTTTCCAGCTTGGCTTTTAACGCTGCCAATCCGGCAAACGGCCGCAAGTCAGAATCGCGCAACGGCGCGGTGCCGGGGGCTGTGAATTCGGATACCGCTAAGACGGCGCCCTTTGCCCGTGGAAACGGGGGCAGGGCCAGCGACAACGCCTCAACCGCGACATGACCTGCGTCAATCACCTCGCCCAGTGCCTCGGTGGTGTCATCGTCAATTTCCTGCTCGTCGCCGGTCGGGTTTTCCCATTTGGCCAGATAGGTTCGTGCCACGTCTTCGCGCAAATGGGTTATGACCGGCTCAAGGGTGATCGCACAAGGTTGCTCGACCACCGCCGTTAACACGGCCTCAAGCGTGAAGTCATGCCGGCCTTTGGGCGAAATCATGCCGGTAAACTGCAACTTGCTGATCGCGGTAATGCCCAGATAGGCCGCAATCGCCGCCCGCGTCTTGGTATTGGGCGTAAGGTCGAACCGGTTAGGCTTGCGGCTCGACAGGGTTGCCACCTTATATTCTTCGCTAAACGGAATAGCAGCAATGCCGTCTTCGCCGCCCCGATGCTGGTTTTGTGTCATTCTTGGTCCTTTTCTGTAACCTAGCCGCTTTAACCCGACAGATTGGTGGGCGGATTGGTGTAAGCCGTCATCCTAAATGCGTTCCTTTCTTGAACAGAAGCCTATCCTTCTGTAAGCCAAAGGCAACGCCGGAAATCCGGATCGGGATACGAGGCTTATGTCTCATAGGCAAGAGGGTGCGATGGAAGTGCAGGCAGGCAAGATGAAAACGCGATTCGCGCAATTGGTCATGGCAGGGTGCATTGTTCTGCTGTCGGGATGTTCCGCGATTTATCGCAATCACGGCTATGTGCCAACGGATGTAGAGTTGGAGCCTGTGAAAGTGGGCGTCTCGACCCAGCAAGACGTGGCCTCCGCTATCGGCAGACCATCGGCTGCCGGGCTGTTGAACGACGATGGCTGGTACTATGTTCAAAGCCGGTTTGAGCAAGTGGGCCCCAAAGCGCCCGAAGAAATTGACCGCCAAGTCCTTGCGATCACCTTTGATAAGCGGGGCGTTGTCGAAAACATCGAACGCTTTGGTTTGGCCGATGGTCGCGTTGTGGCGTTGTCACGGCGCGTGACCGAAACCAATATCAAAGGCGTTGGCTTCCTGAACCAGCTGTTCAGCAGCGTTGGCAGGTTGCGTGCGAAAGATATCATCAAAGAATAACCCCAAGCGGTTGTTCATTTTCAAAAAGGGCTGGGGGCGGTTGCGCTTTCAGCCCTTTTTCCTGCTTGGGGTTAGCAACTATGTGTTGGATCAGACAAGCCGCTAAATTACGGGCCTCAAACCTAGGGCAGTGATTCGTTTAAACCCGTGCCGGGCCCTTGGTTTTGCGGTCGATCTATTCAGCTGTGGCTTGCATCATCGTACGGCACCCCGCATATTCGGGAAAACTTGCGTCACCCCGCAACAAAAGATATCTCGACGTATTCAAGACCAAAGGATCCTATCGGTGCTGCAGCTGCGCAAAGGTCGCTACCTCTGTCGGGCAGCCAAAACCAGTGCCGATCTGGCCGCAGTTTTTGCCTTGCGCAAACGCTGCTTTGCCCCATATCCTGAGGTCGAGGCGGGGCCCGCTTACTTATCAGCAGGTGACAGCTATGATGCGCGATGCACCCAGATTTTGGTCGAAGATCTGCACAGCGCAACCTTGGTCTGCTGCTTTCGCCTTATGCATCTGCCAACAGCCGCAAGCCTGCCCGACAGCTATTCGGCGCAGTTTTACGATTTGGCCGCACTGGCGCAGTTCCAAGGCCCGATGTTGGAGATTGGCCGGTTCTGCCTTCACCCAGATGATCACGCCCCGGATATCTTGCGCATGGCTTGGGGCGCGCTGACCCAATGGGTTGATAGCGCAGGCGTGCGCTTGTTGTTTGGCTGTAGCTCATTTGCGGGGGATGATCCGGCCCTGCATGTCAATGCGTTTCGCGTGCTGCACGCCAAACACGCGGCACCAAAGCAGTGGATGCCCCAACCCAAAGCCCCCGAGGTGTTTGATTTCACCAAGGACCTTGGGGGTATCATTCCCGAAAGCGGCCCAATCGGCCTGCCGCCGCTGCTACGCACCTATTTGCTGATGGGGGGGTGGGTCAGCGATCACGCGGTCTTTGACCGGCAGTTGCGCACCATGCATGTTTTTACCGGCGTCGAAATCGCCGCAATCCCGCCCGCGCGTGCCCGTCTGTTACGGGCGATAGCGGGTTAGCGCTTACGCTCGACCACGCCCAGGAAATCCAGCGCAGCCTCAAGCTCGCTGAAGTCGGTTTTGGGGGGCATGCGGGGAACTTGCGCCTTAAGCGCGTCAAACGCCTTGCGAAGGGCGGCTTTCTCGGCACCTATGCAATCGTTCCACGGGCGGCCTTGTAGCCCCATGACAATTACATAATACCCAATGAAATGCGGCGCTGTGCCCGATTTCAGCAGCGCCAAATAGGCCGCATCGGCCCCCAAACGACGCAACTGCTCGGCGGAATGAATGCCTACCTTGGCAAAGGCTGCCTCTGTTGCCGGCCCCAAGTTCGGGATGCTTGAAACAGGCGTGTTCTGTGGCACCAAGTCGGGCACCAAGTCGGACGGCATGGCAAATCCCCAAATATTGCGCCAAACTTAGCCTGACCCAAAGGTCAGGCCAACCGTTTTGATCTCGTGTTTAAGGCCTGCGCCTTAAATAGATGCCCCGTCTTAAATAGATGCCCAGTCGCGAAAGACAGTCTGGCCTTGCTGTTGGCTGCTGCTTGGGGCCTGGCCTTGTTGCTGCGTGGTTGGGGCAGGGGTGCTGCCTTGCTGCGGGGTAACAGGTGATTTGGTCATTTTCTGCGTTCCATGTGTGACGGCTGTCTTGCAACAGTCAGATCACTAAAGTTTTAAGGGGCGTCGGGGCCAATTAATGACCACAACAAGGTAAGTTTGCGGCGATGTAGTCCCCCAAAATCAAAGCCGCAAGGGGGAGTTTTCACAAAGACCAAGCACGTTGAAAAACACGCAAAACCCCGCCGAAATCAGCCGACCTAGATGCAAATCTGCAACAAACCGTGACTTCTGGCACCCCGCTTCAGGCGACGGACAGCAGCCGCGTCAAATCGGTGTTGTTTGCGACAAGGTCAGCCACGGTCAGCCGGTTCAAAGAGGCGTAGAACGCATTCAAAGCATCTGAGAAGGCGCATTTCAGGCTGCAATACTCTGACAATGGGCAATTGCCGTTATCGGCCTCCATACATTCCGTCAGCGGCACGTCACCTTCAAACGTCCGCACCACCTCACCCACCCGTAATTCTGCGGGGTCGCGCTGCAAAACCAGCCCGCCGGACCGGCCGCGCACTGTGGTAATCAGCCCTGCCTGCGCCAGTTTATGGATCACCTGCGCGAGGTGGTTTTCCGACGCATTGCACACCTCTGCAATCTCATGCTTGCGCACAACGCGGCCTTTGTTCACGGCGCAAAACATCAATGTACGCATCGCAAGATTGGTCCGAACGGTAAGTCTCATTCTGTGCCCCTATCTGTTCAATCACAGCGTTATCGCGGCAAAATCTCTTCTACCATGATCTAGATCAGTGAGACTGCGCAGTCTCTGGTGGCCCGCGCCAATGCTGCACCAGTGTCGCCCCAATATTGTGCAAATGCCTATCTGACTTGACTTTGTTAGCGCTATCATACAACAAGACGGCAATTCATTTCGGTGTCTGTGCTGCGGGCTCTTGTCCTTGTTTGGGTGAGCGTTCAATCTGCGACCGAACCTTATTTGCCCCCAGTTTGGGCGACCAATATCAGGATACTAAACGTGAATATGCCGTCAAACCCAAATGCGGCCGCTGTGCCGTCCCTTAAAGCCGGTGCTCTGCGCGAAGATGTCTTGCGCCACCTTACCTTTACGCTTGGCAAAGATGTTGATCACGCCAGCCGCTATGATTGGCGCATGGCGCTATCTTTTGCTATTCGCGATCATGTGGTGGGGCCTTGGTTCACCTCGACCCGCCGCACATGGGCCGAAGGGCGCAAACGCGTTTACTATCTGTCGATGGAATTTCTGATTGGCCGCATTCTGGAAGATGCCGCCATGAACCTTGGTCTTGACCAAGAGGCGCATGATGTCATGGCCTCTTTCGGCCAAGATTACCGGTCTTTGATCGAGGATGAGCCTGATGCCGCCCTTGGCAATGGTGGCCTTGGCCGTTTGGCTGCGTGTTTTATGGAAAGCATGGCCACCATTGGGTGCCCTGCTTACGGCTATGGCATCCGGTATGAGCACGGGCTGTTCCGTCAGCGGTTTGAAAGCGGTTATCAGGTTGAAACCCCCGAAGATTGGCTGTCGCAGTCCAACCCATGGGAATTTGCCCGCCCCGAGGCCGCCTATACCATTCCGTTCAAAGGCCAGATGACTGGCAATGTCTGGACGCCCGGCGAAACCGTGATCGCCTCGGCCTATGATATGCCGGTCGTTGGCTGGCAGGGAAAATGGGCCAACACCCTGCGCCTTTGGGGGGCCAAGGCCACCACCCAGTTTGATCTGGAACGCTTTAACCGTGGCGATTACGCCGCCGCAGCCGAACCCGAGGCGCTGGCCCGTACCCTGTCACGCGTGCTCTACCCCGATGATACCACCTATCAGGGTAAGGAGTTGCGCCTAAAGCAAGAGTTTTTCCTGACCTCGGCCGCGCTGCAAGACATCCTCCGCCGCCACACCGCCGCGGGCCTTGATGTGCGTGCTTTGCCGAAATATGCCGCCATTCAGATGAACGACACCCACCCCGCAATCGCCGGGCCGGAACTGATCCGTCTATTGGTCGATCAACATGGGCTGGACTTTGACGAGGCGTTCAAAACCGCCCAAGCCTGCCTTGGCTATACCAACCATACATTGCTGCCCGAAGCGTTGGAAAAATGGGCCACCTTTACCTTTGGCACGGTGCTGCCGCGCCACATGCAAATCGTTGAGCAAATCGACAGCGCCCACCGCCGCGCCCACCCCAACCGCCCGCATTATGTTGGCATCGTCAAACACCACGAAGTGCGGATGGGCGAGCTGGCCTTTATCACGGCGCATAAGGTGAACGGCGTCTCGGCGCTGCATTCGGATTTGGTAAAGCAAAACCTGTTCCCAGAACTGAACAAGCTGCACCCCGGCCGCATTATCAACCAAACCAATGGCGTCACACCGCGCCGCTGGTTGCGCATGGCCAACCGCCCGCTGGCCGGTCTGATTACCGATACGATCGGCGAGGGCTGGGAAGACCACCTTGACCGGTTGAAAGAGCTGGAACCCCATGTGAATGACGCCGGTTTCCGCGATGCTTTTGACGCGGAAAAGCGTAAAAACAAGGCCGAGTTGACCAACTGGCTGGCACAAGACTGCGGCGTTAAGGTGAACCCCGACGCGATCTTTGACGTGCAAATCAAGCGTATTCACGAATACAAACGCCAGTTGCTGAACATCTTGGAAACCATCGCCCAATATCAGGCGATCAAGGCCAACCCGAATGGCAACTGGGTGCCGCGCGTCAAGATCTTTGGCGGCAAGGCCGCGCCGGGCTATTTCGTGGCTAAGGAAATCATTCATCTTATCAACGACGTGGCGAGCGTTGTTAATAATGACCCTGAAGTTGGCGAGTTGCTGAAAGTCGTCTATCCTGCCAACTATAACGTCTCGATGGCGGAACGGCTTATCCCCGCGTCTGACCTGTCCGAGCAAATCTCGACTGCTGGCAAAGAGGCGTCTGGCACGGGCAACATGAAGTTCATGATGAACGGCGCGCCGACCATCGGTACGCTTGACGGCGCGAACGTTGAAATCTTGGAACATGTCGGGGCGGATAACTTCTTCCTCTTTGGCCTGACGGCGGCCGAGGTTGTCACCCGTCGCGAAAACCCCGATCACGCGCGTGAAGCGATTGAGGCAAGCCCCGTTTTGCAAGGCGTGTTGCAAGCGATTGCCGAGGGTCAGTTCTCGCCCGACCAAACCGATCGCTACCATGATCTGGTGCATCGTGTGTGGCATCACGACTATTTCCTTGTCGCTGCCGATTTCGATACGTATCGCGCCGCACAAGCAGATGTTGACACGGCCTTTGCCAATCGCGAACACTGGGTAAAAATGGCGGCGCTGAATACGGCACGTTCGGGTTTCTTCTCGTCTGACCGTACGATCCGCAGCTATATGGCTGATATTTGGTCTGTTGAATCGGCCCTGTAAGGGCACAAAAAGGGGGATCTATGCCCAAGGAACCGAACGCCACGCCACCGCTGTCCATTCACACCGCCCGCGCAATTGCGCAGGGTACGCACGGCGATCCGTTCTCGGTCCTTGGGCTGCATCCTGTTGGCAAGGCGTGGCAATTGCGCGCCTTTGTTCCGGGCGCAGATAGCCTGACCGTGTTGGTCGCTGACAAAGCTGGGGCGGAAACCGAAATTCAGGCCACACCGCTGAAAGATGTGGCCGGCTTTTTCACCGTTGATCTGCCGGAGCATGCAGCCTACCGCCTGCGCGCCAAGGGCAGCGGCACCCAGTGGGAATTTGATGACCCCTTCCGCTTTGGCCCCGTCTTGGGCGAGATGGATGAATACTTGCTGGGCGAAGGCACACACAAACGTCTCTGGCAGGTTTTGGGCGCGCATTTGATGACGCATGAGGGCGTTGACGGCGTGCATTTCGCCGTCTGGGCCCCCAATGCGCAGCGTGTGTCTGTGGTCGGTGATTTCAACGTTTGGGATGGCCGCCGCACACCGATGCGCCGCCGTGGCCCGACGGGCGTTTGGGAGATTTTCGTCCCAGGCCTGACCGAAGGCACAACCTATAAATACGAGTTGCGCAATATCGACGGCGCTGTGATGCCGCTTAAGTCCGATCCCGCTGGCTTTGGCTCTGAACACCCACCCGCCAATGCCTCGGTGGTGCGCGATCTGCGTAACCCCGACTGGCATGATGCGAAATGGATGAAAACCCGCGCAACCGTGCAAAATGTCGATGCGCCAATCTCGGTTTATGAGGTGCATTTGGCGTCATGGAAGCGCGCACCGGGCGACCGGATGCTCAGCTATGCGGAACTCGCAGACCAGTTGATCGCCTATGTCACCGACATGGGCTTTACGCATATCGAGCTGATGCCGATTTCGGAATATCCCTTTGATGGCTCTTGGGGCTATCAGCCTGTGGGCCTGTTTGCCCCCACCATCCGCCACGGCACGCCGCCCGAATTTCGCGCCTTTATTGATGCGGCGCATAAGGCTGGCGTTGGGGTGCTGCTTGATTGGGTGCCGGGGCATTTCCCGTCTGATGCGCACGGGCTTGGCCGGTTTGACGGCACAGCTTTGTACGAACACGCCGACCCGCGTGAAGGCTTTCACCAAGATTGGAACACCCTGATCTTTAACTATGGTCGGGTTGAGGTTGCCAATTACTTAATCTCTAACGCCTTGTATTGGCTAGAGGAATACCACCTCGACGGCTTGCGCGTCGACGCTGTGGCCTCGATGCTTTACCGTGATTACAGCCGTGAAGCGGGGCAATGGGTGCCCAACCGTGACGGCGGGCGCGAGAATTATGAGGCCATCGGCCTGCTGCAAAACATGAACATCACCGCTTACGGCGAATGCGAAGGCGTGATGACCGTGGCCGAAGAAAGCACCGCCTTTCCGGGTGTGTCGCGGCCTGTCAACCATGGCGGCCTTGGCTTTGGGTTTAAGTGGAACATGGGCTGGATGAACGACACGTTGTCCTACATGCAGCGCGATCCGATTTACCGCAAACACCACCACCACCAAATGACCTTTGGCCTGCATTACGCGTGGTCGGAAAACTTTATTCTGCCGATCAGCCATGACGAAGTGGTGCATGGCAAAGGGTCGATGATCAAAAAAATGCCGGGCAATGACGCCGAGAAATTCGCTAACTTACGGGCCTATTACGGCTTTATGTGGGGGCATCCGGGCAAAAAATTGCTGTTTATGGGCTGCGAGTTTGCCCAATGGGGCGAATGGGCGCATGCCCGCAGCCTTGATTGGCATGAGCTGGAGGGCGAAGGTGCAACCCCGCATTTGGGCGTGCAATCGCTGGTCCGTGACTTGAACACGCTCTACCGTGACACCCCGTCTTTGTACCTGAATGACACGCGCCCTCAAGGCTTTGAGTGGATTTCGGCCGAGGATGCCGATGGCTCTACCTATGCCTTTGTCCGGCGTGGCGGGGCCGAGGATGCGCCCGTGCTTGTCGCCTGCAATTTTACGCCGGTGGAACGTCACGTCCGCCTTGGCCTGCCAGTGGCGGGCGCTTGGGATGAGGTGCTGAATACCGATGCCAGCACCTATGGCGGCGAAAATCGCGGCAATATGGGGGGCATCACATCCGAGGCCACGCCATGCCACAACCAGCCACAGTCGGCCATGGTTACCTTACCACCACTTTCGACGGTGTTCTTTAAACCGTCCAAAAAATAAAATCCGATATTTCGGGCAAGTACTTAAGGGGAGGGGAGAACCCATGAATCCAAAATCGAACCAACGGCTGTCATCACAGGCCATGGCCTTTGTCTTGGCGGGGGGCCGCGGTAGCCGCTTGAATGAGCTTACAGATAAACGTGCCAAACCCGCCGTCTATTTTGGCGGTAAAACGCGGATCATCGACTTTGCGCTGTCGAACGCGCTGAACTCGGGTATCCGTAAAATGGCGATTGCGACGCAGTACAAAGCGCACAGCCTGATCCGCCACATGCAGCGCGGCTGGGGCTTTTTTCGGGCGGAGCGGAACGAATATCTGGATATTTTACCCGCCAGCCAACGGGTCGCTGAAAATAAATGGTATCTGGGCACGGCTGATGCTGTGACGCAAAACATTGATATCGTTGACAGCTATGGCGTCAAATATGTGATCGTCCTTGCGGGCGACCATGTCTATAAAATGGATTACGAGGTCATGCTGCAACAGCATGTCGAAACCGGCGCCGATGTAACTATTGGTTGCCTGACTGTGCCGCTGGCCGAGGCCACGGCCTTTGGCGTGATGGATGTCGACAAAGATTTGCGCATCACCGCGTTTTTGGAAAAACCGGCCAACCCGCCGCATATGCCGGGCGACCCGAAATCGGCGCTTGCCTCCATGGGGATTTATATTTTCGACTGGGATTTCCTGCGCGAGCTGTTGATCCGCGATGCCGAGGATACCAATTCCAGCCATGATTTCGGCAATGACATCATCCCCGATATTGTGAAAAACGGCAAAGCCATGGCGCATCAGTTTTCCGAAAGTTGCGTGACCAGCGGGCTGGAAACCGAACCTTATTGGCGTGATGTCGGCACAATTGATGCGTTTTGGCAGGCCAATATCGACCTGACTGATTTTGTGCCAAAGCTGGATCTTTATGATAACGCGTGGCCAATCTGGACCTATGCCGAGATTAAGCCACCGGCAAAATTTATTCATAACGACCCTGACCGGCGCGGCTCGGCCGTGTCGTCGCTGATCGCAGGGGATTGCATTGTCTCGGGGTCTTCGGTGTCGAACAGCTTGTTGTTTACAGGGTGCCGGACGCATAGTTTTGCCAACCTTGAGTATGTCGTGGCGCTGCCCGATGTGATTGTGAACCGCAAGGCCGAGCTGAAAAATTGCGTTGTGGATCGTGGGGTGATTATCCCTGAGGGGCTTGTGGTGGGTAAGGACCCGCTGGAAGACGCAAAGTGGTTCCGGCGCACGGATGCAGGCGTGGTTTTGATTACGCAAGATATGCTGGATGCACGCGCGCGAAAACTGGGATAGGCTTTGATGGCCAGCGCTGGGGGGCCGTCTGCCCCCCAGACCCCCCGAAGATATTTTTGAACAGATGATGAGGCTTAGGATGGGACGCGTACTTTCGGTGGCGTCGGAATGTGTTCCGCTGTTGAAAACCGGTGGTTTGGCCGATGTGGTGGGCGCATTGCCCGGTGCTTTGGCTGGGCAGGGCTGGGAGATGCGGGTCTTGATGCCTGCGTATCGCAGTTTGCGCGCGCAAGCTGCGGGCTGGGATGAGATGTGGTTTGAGCCGGATTTGTTCGGCGGCCCCGGCCGGGTTTTTGCGGGCACGGTTGCCGGAATCTCGGTGCTGTTGCTGGATGCGCCGCATTTGTATGACCGCGAGGGCGGCCCGTATTCTGGCCCGCATGGCGATTGGCATGATAATGATATCCGCTTTGCCGCCCTAAGCTGGGCCGGTGCCGCGATTGCGCGCGATGGTCTGAGCGATGGATGGCGGCCCGATGTGTTACATGCGCATGATTGGCAAGCGGGTTTTGCGCCTGCCTATTTGGCCTATTCTGGCGCAGATGTGCCCAGCGTGATGACAATCCACAATATTGCGTTCCAAGGCTTTACGCCTGTCTCGCAGCTCTATGCACTGCGTTTACCGCCTGAACAGTATTACCCTGACGCTTTGGAATATTTCGGCGGGTTGTCCAGCCTAAAGGCCGGTCTGATTACCGCGCATAAGATTACCACGGTTTCGCCGACCTATGCAGGTGAGCTGGGGCGGCCCGTGTTTGGTATGGGTTTACAAGGTGTTATCGCTGCGCGTGCCGCCGATGTGTCGGGTATCTTGAACGGGGTTGATACCGATGTGTGGTCGCCGGAGGCGGCCGAGCATCCGTTTTCGGCCAATGCCCCAGAAGGCAAGGCGCAGGCGCGGGCCGCGCTTTGTGCCGAGTTCGACCTTGATGTCCCCGGCCCTTTGGCGATTGTCGTTAGCCGATTGACAGACCAAAAAGGTATCGACCTTATCCCGCCTGTGATGGAGAAATTCATCTCGGAAGGGGGCGGTCTTGCCATTCTGGGCAGTGGCGATCCGGCGCTAGAGGCACAGATGCACCAGCTTGCCGCACGGTTTCCCGGTCGCGTGTCGGTGCGCATCGGCTATGATGAGGCACTAAGCCACCGCATGTTTGCGGGCGGTGATGCCGTTTTGGTGCCATCGCGGTTTGAGCCATGCGGGCTGACACAAATGTATGGCTTGCACTTTGGCACTTTGCCAGTGGTGGCGGCTGTGGGCGGGCTTGCCGATACCGTTATCACGGCCAATCCGGCGGCGCTGGCGGCAGGCGTGGCGACAGGGATTACTTTTCATCCCACCGATGCCGCAGCTTTTGGTCTTGCGCTGCAAAACCTGATAGCTTTGCATGCCGATACAAAAATCTGGTCTCAGATGATGCACAATGCGATGCACCATCCTGTGGGCTGGGACAACAGCGCTGCGCGTTACGCGGCCCTTTATGACGGCCTTATTGCATGAATTCTCTCAGCGCCGTTTCCGGCACCTCCTATATGCTTGGCGCCACACCGTCAGGCGACGGCGTCAATTTCGCGCTCTTCTCGGCTGGGGCCGAGCGGGTGGAACTGTGCCTGTTTTCCAGTGATGGCAAAAAAGAGCAAAGCCGCATCACGATGCCCGACCGCGATGGGGACATCTGGACGGCGCAGGTTGACGGGCTGCAGGCGGGCGCGCGTTACGGCTATCGCGTGCATGGTCCTTATGCCCCCGAGCAAGGCCAGCGCTTTAACCCGAACAAGCTGCTGATCGACCCTTACGCCCGTGCGTTTCACGGAGCTTTGCGGTGGTCTGAGGCGCTAATGGGCTATAAGGTCGGGGCAGCCCGCGCCGATCTGGCGATGGACACACGCGACTCGGCTGCGTTCATGCCCAAATGCGTGGTTGTACAGCCGCTTGCGCCAGCAGTTGCTGGCCCGAACCGTGCTTGGACCGATACCGTGATCTATGAGGCCCATGCCAAAGGCCTGACCATGCAGCACCCTGATATTCCCGCGGGGATGCGAGGTCGCTATCTGGGGCTGTGCGCGGCACCGATGCTTGACCACCTGAAAAAGCTGGGCGTCACCGCGATTGAATTGCTACCCGTCCACAGCTTTATTGACGACCGCTTTCTGGTGTCGCGTGGTTTGCGCAACTATTGGGGCTATCAAACCTTGGGCTTTTTCGCCCCCGATATGCGCTATGCCAGCGCTGATGCCGTGGCCGAATTTCGCCAGATGGTCGAAACCTTTCACGCGGCTGGTATCGAGGTTATCCTTGATGTTGTCTATAATCACTCGGGCGAGGGCGACGAGATGGGGCCAACGCTGGCCTATCGCGGCCTTGATAATGCCAGCTATTACCGCCTGCGGGATGGTGGGCGCTATTACATTAATGATACCGGAACCGGCAACACGTTGAACCTGTCGCACCCGATGGTGTTGCGTATGGTCATGGATTCCCTGCGCTTTTGGGTGCGGGATATGGGCGTTGACGGATTTCGGTTTGATCTGGGGTCGGTTCTGGGCCGTGAGGCCGGTGGCTATGACCCACATGCAGGCCTGTTGGATGCCATTCGCCAAGACCCGACGCTGGCCAAAACCAAGATGATTGCAGAGCCGTGGGATATCGGCCCTGGTGGCTATCAGTTGGGCAATTTTCCGCACCCCTTTGCCGAATGGAATGATAAGTTCCGCGATGGAACCCGCCGGTTTTGGCGCGGCGATGCGGGCATGGCCCCCGACCTGTCGGCGCGCCTGTTGGGCAGTGCGGGGCAGTTTGACCATGATAACCGGCCTGCAACCGCGTCGGTAAACTTCCTGACCGCGCATGACGGCTTTACGCTGGATGATCTGACGCAATTCACCGTGAAACGCAACTTGGCCAATGGCGAAGAGAACCGCGATGGCCACGGCGACAATCATTCAGATAACCTTGGGGTTGAGGGGCCGACCGACAACGCGCAAATCAATGACGCCCGCCACCTGCGCAAACGCAATATGCTGGCTACGTTACTGCTGGCCCAAGGCACCCCGATGCTGCTGGCAGGGGATGAACTGGGCAACGGGCAGGGCGGCAATAACAATGCCTATGCGCAAGACAACGCCACTGGCTGGGTCACGTGGGACGGTGCCGATGCGGCCCTGATCGCCTTTACCGCGCGGCTGATTGCCTTGCGCCAGAGCCATCCTGTGTTGCGGCAAAAGCGGTTCTTGCATGCGGCAACGCGCCCCGACGGCTTGCGTGACATCATCTGGCGGCGGGCTGATGGCGCCGAGCCGACCGGTGCCGATTGGCATGACGCGGGCTTTCGCTGCTTGGGGCTAGAGCTGCGCCTGTCTGCGTCCTCGCAAAAGCACAGCGCCGAGCCGAATACCGACGCGCTGTTTGTGCTGTTTAACGCGGGCCATGAGAGGCCCGTTCATTTGCCCGATACCGTGCCCCAGTGGCACCTTTTGCTTGATACCACGCGCCCCGATTTTTCGTCAAAAAATCCTGCGATCTCACCGCTTGTTGCACCGGCCCAATCGGTGCTCGTCTTTGCCAATAATCCCTGAAGAACAGGAGCCGACCCATGATCCGCACCGTCCAAACCACCCCGTTTGAGGGCCAAAAGCCCGGCACCTCTGGCCTGCGTAAGAAAACCCGCGTGTTTATGCAGCCGCATTACCTTGAAAACTTTGTCCAAGCGATCTTTGATGCCATTGGTGGGGCTGTGGGCAAGGTGTTCGTCGTTGGCGGAGACGGGCGGTTCTACAATGACACGGCCGTTCAGATCATCCTGCGCATGGCTGCGGCCCAAGGGGCCAAAGCGGCGATTGTGGGGCAGGGCGGTGTTTTATCCACCCCCGCCGCGAGCCACTTGATCCGGCTGAACAAAACCGATGGTGGCATTATTCTGTCGGCCAGCCATAACCCCGGTGGCGTTGATGAAGACTTTGGCATCAAGTTCAACATGGCCAACGGCGGGCCGGCACCCGAAGGTGCGACCGAGGCGATGTTTGCGGCGACTAAAACCATTTCCGAATACAAAACGCTGGATGCCGCTGATATCGACCTTGGGACTATCGGCACAACCCAACTGGGGGCGATGTTGGTGCATATCGTCGACCCTGTTGCCGATTACGCCATGCTAATGGAAAGCCTGTTTGATTTCCCCGCAATCCGTGCCCGGTTTGCCAATGGGTTCACCATGCGCTTTGATGCGATGTGTGCGGTCACTGGGCCCTATGCCCGTGAAATTCTGGAAAACCGCCTTGGGGCTGCCAAAGGTACGGTCACCCACGGCACGCCTTTGCCAGATTTCGGCGGTATGCACCCCGATCCAAACCCGACTTGGGCGCATGAGCTGATGGATGAGATGATGGGCGACAGCGCCCCTGATTTCGGTGCCGCCTCCGATGGCGACGGTGACCGCAACATGGTCGTCGGCCGCGGGGCCTATGTTTCGCCCTCGGACAGCCTTGCCGTGCTGGCCGCTAATGCGCATCTGGCCCCCGGTTACGCGGGCGGCCTTAAGGGAATCGCGCGGTCCATGCCAACATCTGCAGCTGCCGATCGTGTGGCAAAGGCGATGGGGTTGGAACATTTCGAAACCCCAACCGGCTGGAAATTCTTTGGAAACTTGCTGGATGCAGGCCGTTGCACAATCTGCGGCGAGGAAAGCTTTGGCACTGGCTCTGACCATGTGCGCGAAAAAGACGGCCTTTGGGCGGTGCTGCTGTGGCTGAATATTCTGGCTGTGCGCGGCCAATCGGTGGCGGAAATTCTGGCCGAGCATTGGGCCAAATACGGCCGTAACTATTACAGCCGCCATGATTTTGAGGCTATTGAAACCGCAAAAGCCGATGCCATGATGGCTGCTCTGCGTGCGAAACTCACAACCCTGCCGGGCACGCAAACCCAAGGCATGACAATCGCAAAGGCCGATGATTTCGCCTATACCGACCCCGTCGATGGTTCGGTCAGCAAAAATCAAGGCGTGCGCATTATCTTTGCCGATGACAGCCGTATCGTCTACCGGCTGTCGGGAACGGGCACCGAAGGCGCCACCCTGCGCGTCTATCTTGAGCGCTATCAACCCGGCCCCGATGGCCTGCACCTTGACCCGCAAGAGGCGCTTGCGCCGATCATTGCCGCCGCGCATGAGGTGGCCTGCATCAACCAACACACAGGCCGCACCGAGCCGAACGTCATAACCTGACGGCGCGATTTGGCCGCCCAATGTCGCCAATTGCCGCGACATTGGGCGGCCCGCAGGTTTAGCCTTTCCATAACAGCCCGCCAAAAGGGCCATATTGGGAGGGCGAACATGACAGACGTCAAAGCAGCGCGCAGTGGCCGTCAGGCCCGCCAAGCCCAACGCGCCACGCGGGGCGGCGGCATGGGGCGGCCCTATATTATCCGCAATATTCCCACCTATGATGTGCTGTCTGAGGAAAACCTGATCAAAATCGAGACCACCGCCGACCGTATTTTGGCCGAGGTCGGTATCGAGTTTCGTGATGATGAAACCGCCTTGAACCACTGGAAAGCTGCGGGGGCGCGGGTGGATGGGCTTCTGGTTAAATTTCCCCCCGGTATGCTGCGCGAGATTTTGAAATCTGCCCCCAGCCAGTTTACCCAACACGCCCGCAACCCTGCCAACTCGGTTGAAATTGGCGGAAAGTCGGTGGTGTTTTCGCCGGCTTACGGGTCGCCTTTTGTGATGGATCTGGATCGTGGGCGCCGTTTTGGCACGATTGAAGATTTCCAGAATTTCATCAAACTCGCGCAATCCTCGCCCAATTTTCACCACTCGGGCGGAACAATATGCGAGCCAACCGATATTGCTGTGAACAAACGCCACCTTGATATGGTCATGGCACATCTTACTCTATCCGACCGTCCTTTCATGGGGTCGGTCACATCCGAGGCGCGGGCCGAGGATAGTATCGATATGGCCCGCATTGCCTTTGGTGCTGATTTTGTTGATAAAAACTGCGTTATTCTTGGCAATGTGAACGTCAATTCGCCGCTGGTCTGGGATGGCACGATGACCAATGCTTTGCGTGCCTATGCCAGTGCGAACCAAGCGGCGGTGATTGTGCCGTTTATCCTTGGCGGCGCAATGGGGCCGGTGACCAGTGCGGGTGCGATTGCCCAAAGTCTGGCCGAAACCATGGCGGGCTGTGCGCTGACGCAGTTGGAGCGCAAGGGCGCGCCAGTGATTTTTGGCAATTTCCTCAGCTCGATGTCATTGCGCTCGGGCTCGCCTACGTTTGGCACGCCGGAACCGGCGATCGGGTCAATGGTCATCGGCCAACTTGCGCGGCGGTTGAACCTGCCGCTGCGCTGTGCGGGCAATTTCACCACCTCTAAGCTGCCCGATGCCCAAGCGATGACCGAAGGCACAATGTCGATGCTCTCGGCCATCCATTGCGGCGCGAATTTCATTCTGCATTCGGCGGGGTTCCTTGATGGGCTGTTGTCGATGTCTTATGAGAAATTCATGCTCGACGCCGATCTGTGCGGCGCGCTGCACAGCTATCTTGACGGTATCAAGATCGACGATAACGAACTGGCGCTGGATGCGTTCAAAGAGGTCGGGCCCGGCAACCATTTCTTTGGCTGCGCCCATACGATGGCCAATTATCAGACCGCGTTTTGGGACAGTGATCTTGCCGATAACGACCCGTTTGAAAAATGGGAGGCGGCAGGATCAGCCGACGCCGCAACCCGCGCCAATGTGTTGTGGAAAAAGCGCCTTGCAGAGTTTGAGGCGCCTGCGCTGGATGCAGGTATTCGCCAAGGGCTGGAAGAGTTTGTTGCCGCGAAAAAAGCGGGCGTGCAGGATATGTGGTACTAATCGGTCCGGTTGTCGCGGGCCATTTAGACCCGCGACAACCGCTGCGCACGCAGGCGCAGGGCTGCACTTGGAAATGGGTTAGGCTGTTTGCTGTACCAGATAGACCGCACAGCCCGTCAAAGCCGCATAATCATCTTCAATTACCGCAACAGAAAAGTTCTGCATAAAGCCTGCAAAGCGGCCTTTATCGCGGAAGGCGGCCTCAAAGCCCATGGCCTCTAGATGCGGTGCAATCGCGCGCGAAACGCCACCACAAAGGTAAACCCCGCCAAACGGCAGGTGGGTCAGCGCAAGGTTTCCGGCCTCGGCCCCCAAAATCCGCACAAACAGGCGGGCGGCAGCGGTGGCGAGATTAGACTCATCCCCAAGGTCGATGCCTGCCATAATATCGGCGGCGGAGCGTTCGGTCGGGGTGCCCGCCTCATTCGCGACAAAGGCAAACAGGCGTTCCAACCCGCGACCCGACAAGACATCCTCGACCCCCGGAAACCCGTGCGCGGTTTCGACAAAGCGGGCAAGCCGCAGGTCGGCCTCGCTGCGCACTGGCATATTTACATGCCCGCATTCCGAGGCCGCAACCACCCGCCCACAAGCCGTTTCATGGACCGGTGCTGCGTTGAACCCCGTGCCGACCCCTATGACCAACTTTGCAGCCTGCGCATCGGTGGAGGGTTGGCCAAAAACCGGCCGCAGGTTTTCAGCCGCGATATGGCCCAAAGCATGGCCCTGCGCCTGAAGATCGTTCAGCAATGCCACATGTTTCGCACCTGTGGCACGCGACAGCGTCGGCTCATCAATCGTCCAGTCAAGGTTGGTCATTGTGGCCACGCCGTTTGCCACCGGCCCGGCGACGGCGATGCAGGTGCCAAGGCAGCTGAGGTTTGCGTGACCGTCCAGAAACTCGCGCAGGATGGTTTCAAGGCCGGGGTAATCGGCGTTACGAAAGCGGCGGATTGTACTCTCTTGCAACAGCTTGCCCGATGCCAGTGCCACACGGGTGTTCGTCCCGCCAATATCGGCGACCAAGGTCAGGCAAGGATCGGCAGAAATAGACATAGAATTGCTCCGGGTCTCAGGGGCTGCTGTTATGTGCGGCGCGACAGCGCCGCGGTTAGCGCGTGATAGGATGCTTTGGGGGTGCGCTGCAAGGTTTCGAAATCGACATGCACCAAGCCAAAGCGTTTTTCATAGCCCAGCGACCATTCGTAATTGTCGAGCAGCGACCACGCGAAATAGCCCTGTACCGGCACGCCATCATTCGCGGCGCGGCGTACCGCCCCCAGATGCTGGGCTAGAAAGTCGATGCGCGCGGTATCATCGACCGCGCCGCCGGCCAGCACATCAGGGTTTGCCATGCCGTTTTCGGTGACATAAATCGGCAAATCACCGGAATACTCTGCGGCCGTGCGCCGCAGGAAAAACTCCAACCCTTCGGGGTAGATCTCCCAACCCATCTGGGTTTTCGGCAACGGGCCGTCTACCTCTTGTAGCGCGGGCCAAGGGCCGGAGGCAGGCGCGATTAGCTTGCGGGTGTAATAGTTGATACCGACCCAATCGACTGGCGTGGAGATGGTGTTCATGTCGTTTTGCCAGCCGTCGGGCATATGTGGGCCAAGGCCCTTTAGCACGTTTTCGGGGTAGGTGCCTTTGAACATCGCCTCAATAAACCAGCGGTTATAATAGCCATCGTAAAGGTCGGCGGCGGCGGCAGCTTCAACGCTGTTATCGGCGGGTTGGGCGTATTCCATGTTGCACACGGCCCCCAGATTGCGCATGCCAAGCCCGCGCATAACCTCAATACTGCGGCCATGCGCAAGGTTTACATGGTGCATTGCGCGTGCAGTGGCGCGAATATCGCGCAAGCCCGGCGCGTGGTGGCCCAGAAAATGCGACAGCCACGCCACACACCACGGCTCATTTATCGGGGCAGCAGACCACACCCTGTCACCGATCCGGTCCATCAGCACCATGGTATAATCGGCGAACCAATTGGCAATGTCGCGGTTGCGCCAGCCGCCCAGATCAGCCAGAGCCGAAGGCAGCTCCCAATGATAGAGAGTCGCCGCAGGTTTCAGCCCGCGTTCCAACATGCCATCAACCAAACGGTCGTAATAATCGAGGCCTTCGGCATTCACGGCACCGCGCCCCTCGGGCATGACCCGCGCCCATGAGGCAGAAAAGCGGTAGGCATCAAACCCCGCCGCCTGCATCAGGTCAAAATCCTCGGGCCAGCGGTGATAATGGTCACAGCCAATCGCGCCATTTTCGGCCCGCACCACATTGCCCGGCGTGGCGGCGAAATCATCCCAATGGGTGCGGCCTGCGCAGCCGAAAGAGTGGCCCTCAATCTGATAGCTAGAGGTCGCGGCCCCAAAGATAAAATCCTTGGGGAAGTCGGAACGATTGGGCAGCATATTCATGACCTGAGGGGTGCGGGGCCAGTGGATTGGCCGATGATCAATTCGGCCTCGAGCAGCCGGTTGGTAGGAGAGGGGGCGGGGGCAGCGATGGTTTCCAGCAACATGGTGGCGGCGATGCGACCGGCCTCGCGCACCGAGGAACGGGTGGCGGTAAAAATCGGAACATCCTCGCCGTTTTTCATATAGCTCAGGTCGTCATCATGGATGATGATTGAAATATCACGGCCCAAAACCAGCCCGCGCTCAGTAATCGCGCGACGTGCGCCAAGCGCGATGATCATTGATGACAGCAGCAGCGCAGTCGGCGGCGCGGGCAGGGACAGCAGATCGCGCACGACGTGATAGCCAAGCCCCTCGGTCATCTCAATCGAATGCATCAGCTGCGGGTCGGCGGTGATGCCGCGCCCTTGCAGCGCATCCAGATAGCCATTGCGACGGCGAATGGCAAAATCCATAAACTCTAGCCCGTTGACCAAAGCGATGCGGCGATGACCAAGGTCTAGCAAAAATTCGGTCGCGCGCAAAAAGGCGCGGCGGTTGTTCACATCGACCCAAGAATAGGGCAGGTCGGCCCCCGTCGCACGGCCATGCACGACAAAGGGCATGCCCAACTCGTGCAGTAGTTTGATGCGGTAATCATCATGTTTGGGCGAGTGAACGATAACGCCATCGACATTTCCGCGCGACTTCATTTCACGGTAGACCCGCGCCTCATCGCCATCGGGCACGATAGACAGAATAAGGTCATAACCGGCCTTGGAATAGTTTTCCCCTGCGCCCGCAATAAAATCGGCGAAAATAGGGTTTACGATTTCATGCCGTGCCTCAATCGGGATGACGTGACCCACCGCCATGGCACGACCTGTTGCCAAACGGATAGCACGCGCATTAGGCTTATAGTTGTGTTTGGCGGCAGCGGCTACAACCTTGGCGCGCGTGTCCTCATTGACCTCGGGGTAGCCGTTTAAGGCACGGCTGACCGTGGTGGGCGAAAGCCCAAGCTTTTGAGAAAGGTCTTTTAGGTTCATTCTGGCCCCAAAGCGGTTTGGTGTGCAGCGAAGCGTAGCGGCAAGAGGCGGTGAGGTCAAAGCTTAACTTTCGCATGTTGGTCGTTGACGGATTGGTGAAACAAGCTAAATTCCTGCTGTGTGGGAGAAGTCATGATTGACACATTGGCGATTATCGCGGATGCTGAAACTCCCAAAGCGGTTTGAGAATGAGATTCTGCTGCCGCAAAATGCTAAATCGCCACAAGGCGTGTTCTTCGGGAGGAAGAAATGAAAACGAATTATCTGATGGGGGCCGCTGCGTTTGCGTTGCTGGCCGGTGCGGCGCAAGCCCAAGAGTTGAAATTTGCACCCGGAGAGGATGCGAAATTCCATTGGGACAGCTTTGAAGCGCTGAAATCGACCGATTTGAAGGGCCAAAAGCTTACGATCGACGGGTCGTGGGGCGGCATTGACAAAGAGCTTTTTGAAAGTGTGGTCGCGTATTTTGAGGCCGCGACCGGCGCGGATGTTGAGTTCACTGGCGGCGACGGGTTTGAGCAGCGCGTGATGATTGATATTGAGGCAGGCTCGCCCCCTGGTATCGCTGTTATTCCGCAGCCGGGCCTTGCCGCCGACCTTGCCAAGCGTGGCAAGCTGACGCCTTTGCCGACGGAGACAGAAGCTTGGGTAAAGGATAACTATGCTGCCGGTCAGTCTTGGGTTGATCTGGCCACTTTTGCTGGCCCTGATGGCAACAAGGCGCTCTACGGTCTTTTTTACAAGGTCGATGTAAAGTCGCTGGTTTGGTATGTGCCTGAAAACTTTGAGGATGGCGGCTATAAAGTGCCAACCTCGATGGAGGAGCTGAAGGCGCTGACCGAGCAAATCGCAGCCGATGGTGGCACCCCTTGGTGTATCGGTTTGGGCTCGGGTCCGGCCACGGGCTGGCCTGCTACCGACTGGGTCGAAGACATGATGCTGCGCAACAACACGCCCGCCGATTATGACGCGTGGGTTAGCAATGATCTGAAATTCAACGACCCCAAAGTCATCACCGCGATTGACGATTTCGGCTGGTTCGCCCGCAATGACAAGTTCGTCGCTGGTGGTGCAGGCGCGGTCGGATCGACCGATTTCCGCGACAGCCCCAAAGGTTTGTTCACCTCGCCGCCCGCGTGCTACATGCATCACCAAGCCAGCTTCATTCCATCGTTCTTCCCCGATGGTACTGTTGTTGGACAGGATGCCGATTTCTTTTACATGCCGGCGTATGCCGACAAGGATTTGGGAAAACCGGTTTTGGGCGCGGGTACCTTGTTTGTTATCACCCAAGACAGCCCTGTTGCGCAGGCTTTCATGAAGTTTCTGGAAACACCGATCGCGCATGAAATCTGGATGGCGCAATCGGGCTTTTTGACGCCCATGAAAGGCGTGAACCCCGAGGCCTATGCCGATGCAACCTTGAAAAAAATGGGTGGCATTTTGCTGAACGCCGACACGTTCCGCTTTGACGGGTCCGATCTGATGCCGGGTGCGATTGGCGCAGGTGTGTTCTGGACGGGCATGGTCGATTATACCGCCGGTAAGGATGCCACAGTCGTGGCGACCGATATCCAGAAAACTTGGGATAGCATTAAGTAAGCTGCCAAACATACCCCTCGCCGTCATGGCGAGGGGTATCGCCGTCGATCAGAGTGGCGTGAGACAGACTTCAAAACGGCAAAGCTCAAATGGGCAAAGCATAGGGGGGCATCATGGAACAATTCGTGATGGCGGCTGTTACAATTTTGGTCGGAGTGTTCGGCTGTATTTGCTATTTTTTTCTATCGAACATGGCGCTGGACCGGATGTTTCCGGCCAAAGGGTCGAATGCGGGTGCCAATATCAACCGCGCAAACCAGATCCGGCCGTGGCTGTTTATGCTGCCTGCTTTGTTGTTGCTGTGCGTGTATTTGGTCTATCCAGTGTTTGTGTCGATCTATTTGTCGTTCATGGATGCGCAGGGTGAAACCTTTGTCGGTGGGGCCAATTATGTGTGGCTTATCAATGACGTAAAGTTTCGCGAAAGTATGGTGAATAACGTGCTGTGGCTGGTGTTTGTGCCCGCAGCATCTACGTTTTTTGGCCTCGTGGCGGCGGCGGTAACCGACCGCATTCGCTGGGGCAACTTTGCCAAGGCGATGATTTTCATGCCAATGGCGATCTCCTTTGTCGGGGCCGCTGTGATCTGGAAGTTGGTCTATGAATACCGCCCCGAAGGGCAGGAACAGATCGGCATTCTAAATGCAATTTGGACAGGTTTCGGGGGCGAGCCGCAGACGTGGCTGACCTCGCCTGTTGTCAATTCCTTCTTGCTGATGATCGTGCTTGTCTGGATCCAAACCGGCTTTGCCATGGTGATTTTGTCGGCGGCTTTGCGCGGTATCCCCGAAGAAACGATCGAGGCGTCGATCCTTGATGGCGCGTCACCGTTTCAGATTTTTATGAAGATCAAAGTACCGCAAATCTGGGGGACGATTTTGGTGGTCTGGACGACGATCACCATCACCGTGCTAAAGGTTTTTGACATCGTGCTGACCATGACCAATGGCCAATGGGGCACGCAAGTGCTGGCCAACCTGATGTTTGACTGGATGTTTCGCGGTAATGACACGGGGCGCGCGTCCACTGCGGCCATCGTGATCATGCTGATGGTGACGCCGATCATGATTTGGAACATACGCAACGCCGCACGGGAGGCCCGCTAATGGATAATATCGTAGGCGTAAAGTCGCGGCTGACATGGGCGGTGAACCTGACGGCGCTGGCGCTGGTGCTGCTGTGGACGTTTCCAACCTTTGGCCTGCTCGTGTCCAGCTTTCGCGACCGCGATCAGATCAGCACCTCGGGCTGGTGGAAGGCGATGTTTCCGTCACATGCCTCGGTACAATACCGCGCGCCGGCCCCTGATAGCGCCGTGCTGCAAGGCGGGCTTTACACGCTTTCGGGCAATATTTTTGAGGGTGGCGCAGGTAAGGTGACGGCCTTTGGCACCTCGATCCGCGCGCCGGATGAGCACGCTGTGGGCGAGCCTGTTGTGACGGATGACAATGAGACCGTGACGGTCATGGCGAATGGCGATTTCACCATCACCTCGCCCACCGCGATGGAAGGCAGTCGGGGGATGCGGATTTTTGCAACCTCGGTCACGCCGGCGCGGTTTACCTTTGAGAACTACGGCCGTGTGCTGGGCGGCGAAGGGCTGGGACGGGCGTTTCTGAACACGATGACTGTTTCCATTCCGGCAACAATCATCCCTATCTTGGTTGCCGCCTTCGCCGCCTATGCGCTGGCGTGGATGGAGTTTCCGGGCCGTGCGTTGATTGTGGCGACCGTGGTGGGCCTGTTGGTTGTGCCACTGCAACTGGCACTTATCCCTTTGTTAAAGCTGCATAATGAAATCGGCATTGGCAAAAGCTATATCGGGATTTGGTTCGCCCATACCGGCTTTGGCCTGCCTTTGGCGATCTATCTGCTGCGCAACTATATGATTGGCCTGCCGCGTGAGATTATTGAAAGCGCGCGGGTCGATGGCGCGACCGATTTTCAGATTTTCCTGAAAATCATCTTGCCGCTGTCGTTTCCGGCGCTGGCATCCTTTGCGATCTTTCAGTTTCTCTGGACGTGGAATGACCTTTTGGTCGCCCTTGTGTTCCTTGGCAACTCGGCCGATCAGCTGGTGATGACGGGACAGTTGAAAAACCTGATGGGGTCGCGCGGCGGCGATTGGGAAATACTTGCAACCTCGGCTTTTGTCACTATTGCGGTGCCGCTGGTCGTGTTCTTTGCAATGCAGAAATACTTGGTCCGTGGCCTACTGGCCGGATCCGTTAAATAAGGAAAGACCCATGGGAATGGTAAAAAAAGATGCGGCTGCTTGGGCGCAGGATAAGGATTGGTGGCGCGGGGCTGTGATCTATCAGATCTATCCGCGCAGTTTCCAAGATAGCAATGGCGATGGCATTGGCGACCTTGCGGGCATAGTGCAGCGCCTGCCGCATATCGCCGAGCTGGGGGCCGATGCGGTTTGGATCAGCCCGTTTTTCACCTCGCCGATGAAGGATTTCGGCTATGACGTGTCTGATTATTGCGATGTCGACCCGATGTTCGGGTCACTCGCCGATTTTGATGCGGTGATCGCAACAGCGCATGATTTGGGCCTGCGGGTGATGATCGACTTGGTGTTGTCGCACACGTCAGATCAGCACCCTTGGTTCAAGGAAAGCCGCGCCAGCCACACGAATGACCGGGCCAATTGGTATGTCTGGGCCGACCCTAAAATGGACGGCACACCGCCAACAAACTGGCTGTCGATCTTTGGCGGCTCGGCGTGGCAATGGGATGCGCGGCGCGAGCAGTATTTCTTGCACAATTTCCTGACCTCGCAGCCCGATCTGAATTTTCACGAACCGCAGGTGCAAACGGCACTACTGGATGTGGCACGGTTTTGGTTGGACCGCGGCGTTGATGGCTTCCGCCTTGATACCATTAACTTCTACACCCATGATAAATACCTGCGCGACAACCCCGGCCTGCCGCCGGAACAGCGCAACGCCGATACCGCGCCTGCCGTGAACCCCTATAACCACCAGATGCACCTATTCGATAAAAGCCAACCGGAAAACGTCGAGTTCCTGAAAAAGCTGCGCGCGGTGATGAAGCCTTATAACGCAGCGGCTGTGGGTGAGGTGGGCGATGCCCAGCGCGGGATGGAAATCCTTGGTGATTACACCAAGGGCGATGACCGGATGCAGATGTGCTATGCGTTTGAGTTTTTGTCGCCGCAACGCCTAACGCCTGCGCGTGTGGTGGATACGTTCACGGCGCTGGATGCCGCCGCGCCCGATGGCTGGGCCTGCTGGGCGTTTTCCAACCATGACGTGGTCCGCCATATCACGCGCTGGGGGCTTTCCCCTGATGCGGCCAAGACTTACGCGACGTTGCTGATGTGTCTGCGCGGTTCGGCCTGTCTGTATCAGGGCGAGGAATTGGGCCTGCCCGAGGCTGAAATCGCCTTTGAAGACCTGCAAGACCCCTATGGCATCGAGTTTTGGCCCGAGTTTAAGGGCCGCGATGGCTGCCGCACGCCGATGGTGTGGCAGGCCGATAATCAGACCGGCGGGTTCACGACGGGCAAGCCTTGGCTGCCGGTTCCGGCCGAGCATTTGCGCCATGTGGGCGCGGGTGCCAAAGCCCCGAATAGCTTGTTCGCGCAGTACCAAACCGCCCTTGCCTTGCGTCATAACCACAAGGCTTTGCGCAGTGGCGAGCAGCGTGATTTGACCGCCGATGGCGATTTGCTGTGCTTTACCCGCCAAGGTGAGGACGAAGAGATTTTCTGCGCGTTCAACCTTGGCGATGCCCCTGTTTCGGTCACGTTGCCGGACGGCAGTTGGCGCAGATTGGGTGATGGCGCAGAGGCGCTAGCGCCAGTTGTCACTTTGGCGGCGTGGCAGTTTTGCCTCGCAATCAAGCAGTGAGGTTTGAGGGAGGGGGAGCATCATGGCGGATCTAAAGCTAACGAATGTTGAAAAGGCTTACGGCGAGGTCAAGGTTCTGGCCAACATCAATCTTGATATAAAACAGGGTGAGTTGATCGTGTTTGTTGGGCCGTCAGGTTGTGGCAAATCCACGCTGCTTCGGATGATTGCGGGGCTGGAACGCATCACTGGCGGCACGCTGGAAATTGACGGCCAAGTGGTGAATGATGTGCCGCCTGCGCAGCGTGGTATTGCGATGGTGTTCCAATCCTATGCGCTGTATCCGCACATGACAGTGCGCGAAAACATGGAATTTGCGCTGAAAATCGCCAAGAAAACCAAGGCCGAGATTGCAGCGGCGGTGAACAAAGCTGCCGATATTTTGCAGCTAACGCCCTATCTGGACCGTTTGCCCAAGGCGCTTTCAGGCGGGCAGCGGCAGCGGGTGGCGATTGGTCGGTCGATCGTACGCGATCCCAAGGTCTATTTGTTTGATGAGCCGCTGTCGAATTTGGACGCCGCCCTACGCGTCGCCACACGGATTGAAATTGCCCAGCTCAAAGAGCAAATGGCCGACCGCACGATGATCTATGTGACCCATGATCAGGTTGAGGCGATGACGCTGGCCAGCCGGATTGTGGTGCTGGCGGGCGGCGGGATTAGCCAAGTTGGCACGCCGCTTGATCTGTATGAACGCCCGCAGAACGAGTTTGTGGCGCAGTTCATCGGCTCACCCGCGATGAACCTTTTGGCGGGGGAAGTGGTCGAGACGGGCGCGCAAACGCTGGTCAAGCTGGAGGGCGGCGGCATGGCACGTTCAAGCATTCCAACGCTGACAGCGGATTTGGGGATGAAAGTGAACATCGGTGTGCGGCCCGAGGATTTGGTTGCCACAGATCACGATCCGATTTTCACCGGCGAGGTCGAGTTTACCGAAGCTTTGGGCGAGGTGACCTTGTTGTATTTTAAACGCCAAGGCGATGCGCATGCGGTTGTCGGCAAATTGCCGGGCATCCATTCTGGGCTGCGCCGCAGCCAAGTTGCACTAACGGCCGACCCCAAAAAGGTGCATATGTTTCATAACGGGCTGTCGCTGCTGTATCGGGCCTGAACACTATCGGGCTTAAAACAAGGCGATAAGCCTGAGGAAGACCGTGCAGAGCAGCGCGCATAAAAGAACGGGCACCCATATGGTGTAGCGTGGCTCGGGTATGTGTTTGATGCTTTTATTCCTTTGAGGGCTGAATATCTTTATTGACGGCCTCGTATCTTAATGGGCCATTTAGGTTTCGAATGCCTTAACAGGGGCATGGATATTCAATGGGATGACGATTGCGAACAAGGTTGGCAGGCGCGGTTGGCGGGCCTGCCAACGCCTGCGCTGCGGCAGGATTGGGGCTTTGGCGTGGCGATGCAGGGTTTGGCGGCGTCTGTCGGGCGGGCTGTTGTATCGGACGGTGGCAAGGCGATTGCCGCCGCACAAGTCTTGCAACGGCGCGGATTGCGGGTGATCGGGCAAGGGCCGGTTTGGCTGACACCTGTGGAGTCTGCGCAAAAGCGGCGGGTGCTGCACCGTTTAGCTTGGTATGCAGGGGCTTGCATCATAACCCCGAATGAGCCCGTCGCGGGTATGGGGTTTATCCCGCTGATCACGCCGAAATCCTATGCCATTTGGCATATTAACATGCCGCCCGCCCAGTTGCGCCAAACCCTGCAAGGCAAATGGCGCAACCGGTTGCTGCGGGCTGAAGAGGTGGTAAAGCCCAAGCCTTTGCCGCGTCAGGCCCTGCAAGGCTTGATTGCGCATGAGGCAGCCCAGCGTAGCTATCGCAGCTATAAGAACCTTCCTGGTGCGGTCGCCTTGGATTGGTTGGGCGGCACGCTGGCGATAGGCTGGCATTCCGGCGGCGCATTGCAAGCAGGCATGGTGTTTTTGATCCATAACCAACATGCAACTTACTTTCTGGGCTGGGCCAACCAAACGGCCCGTGCCAGCTTTGCGCATGGTCCGATGCTGTGGGAGGCGGCGCTGGCATTGCGCGCGCGTGGGGTAGAGGCGATTGATCTGGGCGATGTGAACAGCGAAAGTGGGGCAAGCCTTGCGCGGTTTAAACTGGGCACGGGGGCAGGTGTGGTGACTGCGGGGGCCACTTGCCTTGTACTGCCGTGAACGTGGGCAGGTGACAACGCGTCGCGATGCCCCTAACGATAGGCCGTAGTAAGAGACAGGAAAGCATGAAGGATTCCCGATGAAACGCCCGCCTATTTTTCCCGCTCCACAATTTCCGCCCGTCAAATTGCGCGCCTTTCAACGCATGCCGCCTGCGGTGTTTCCTGCGATCATGGGTCTGTTTGGTTTGGGGCTTGCGCTGCGGCGTGGGGCAGATGTGATCGGCTATCCGGTGGCCATCGCCGAAATTGCCTTGGGCGCAATCAGCCTGCTGTGGGTGTTTGCGACACTGGGGTATCTGGCCAAGCTGTCACAGCGTCCGGCAGTGATAATGGACGACTTGGCGATTTTGCCTGGCCGTGCAGGGCTTGCCGCGATGTCATTGGGGCTGTTCTTGCTTGCCGCAACGATTTTACCCTATGCGCTGGGTGTGGCCTTGGGGCTTGCGCTTTTGGGGTTGGTTTTGCATACGGTTCTGGCCGGTTTGATCATCGCCGCTTTGGCGAAAGGTCCAGCTGAGGGGCGGCAGGTCACCCCGGTTTGGCATTTGAACTTTGTAGGGTTCATCATCGGGGCGCTGACGCTTGCGCCTTTGGGCTATACGGCGCTGGCGCAAATGATTTTTTGGGGAACGGCCCTTATGGCCGCAGGCATTTGGGCGGTTAGCCTTGTGCAATTGATCAAGCGCATTCCACCAGCGCCGCTGCGGCCTTTGCTGGCCATCCATTTGTCGCCTGCCGCGCTGTTGGGGTCAGTGGCGCTGCTACTGGGGATGCCACAGGTCGCTATGGGGTTTGCGGTGCTGGGCGGCCTTATCCTCCTTGCGATGGTCGCGGCAGGACGCTGGATCACGCAAGCAGGATTTTCGGCGCTGTGGGGGGCGTTCACCTTTCCGCTTGCCGCCTATGCCAGCCTTTTGATGCTGCTGGGGGCCATGAAGGGGGCGCATAGCCCTTGGGTTTGGCTGGGTACGGTATGCCTGTTTGCGGCGATCGGAGTCGTGCCAACGATCGCGTTAAAGGTTTTGCAGGCGTGGACCAAAGGGTCTTTGGCGGCCAAAACCAACGCAGCCACGGCCTAAAGCGGCGGGTAAGGGGCGATCAACCCCGCATTTGGGGTTGCTTTCCCGCCCTATGCGTGAAACAGCAAACCGCCAAACGACCGCTCCCACGGAGGTACCCCATGGAGATTCGCGAGGCTCTCACTTTCGATGACGTTCTGCTTATTCCGGCTGCCAGCTCGGTGCTGCCATCCGATGCCGATACGTCTACATTTGTCACCCAATCCATTCGGATGAACATTCCGCTGCTGTCTTCGGCGATGGACACAGTTACCGAAGGCCGCATGGCGATTGCCATGGCGCAGGCTGGCGGCATCGGCGTAGTGCACCGCAACCTGACGCTTGAACAACAGGCGCAAGAAGTGCGGCGGGTAAAGCGGTTTGAGTCTGGCATCGTTTATAGTCCGATCACCCTGACACCCGATCAAACGCTGGCCGATGCCAAGGCCTTGCAGGCCCGCTATAACGTCACCGGTTTTCCGGTGGTGGACGCAACGGGCCGTGTGGTTGGCATTGTGACCAACCGCGATATGCGCTTTGCATCCGATGACCGCACGCCGGTTAAAGTGATGATGACAAGCGATAATCTTGCCATTTTGAATGAGCCAGCCGATCGACAAGCTGCGATTTCGCTGATGAAAGCACGGCGGATTGAAAAGCTGCTGATCACCGATGGCAAAGGCAAGCTGACCGGCCTTTTGACGTTGAAAGATACCGAGCAATCGGTGCTGAACCCGCATGCCTGCAAGGATGAGCTGGGTCGTTTACGCGTTGCTGCGGCGTCGACCGTGGGGGATGCAGGCTTTGAACGCTCGATGGCGCTGATCGATGCTGGCGTCGATATGGTGGTGATTGATACGGCGCATGGCCATTCCGAAGGTGTTGCGCGCGCGGTTGAACGGATCAAGGCCCTCTCGAACGCGGTTCAAGTGGTGGCGGGCAACGTGGCTACTGCCGAAGCGACACGTGCGCTGATTGGTGCGGGTGCGGACGCGGTTAAGGTGGGCATTGGCCCTGGGTCGATCTGTACCACACGGATTGTCGCAGGCGTGGGCGTACCGCAGTTGACGGCGATTATGGACGCGGCTTCGGCGGCGGGGAATGTGCCAATTATCGCGGATGGCGGTATCAAATATTCGGGCGATTTTGCCAAGGCGATTGCGGCGGGTGCGTCTTGTGCCATGGTCGGCTCTGCTATTGCAGGCACCGACGAGTCGCCGGGTGAGGTGATTTTGTATCAGGGCCGCTCGTTCAAATCCTATCGCGGCATGGGCAGCCTTGGTGCTATGGCCCGCGGTTCGGCCGATCGATATTTCCAAAAAGATGCCGCCAGTGACAAGTTGGTCCCCGAAGGGATTGAAGGCCAAGTGCCGTACAAAGGCTCGGCTGCGGCTGTGGTCCACCAGTTGGTAGGCGGTTTGCGGGCTGCGATGGGCTATACCGGCAACGGTACAGTCGCCGAGATGCGCAAAAACTGCACATTCGTAAAAATCACGGGTGCCGGGCTAAAGGAAAGCCATGTGCATGACGTACAGATCACCCGCGAAAGCCCGAACTACCGGATCGGTTAACCTATGACGCCCGCAGCCCGCTATGCCGCCGCTATTGAAATCCTTGACAAAATGTTGGCGGGGACGGCGGCGGAAAAGGCGCTGACCAATTGGGCGCGCTCCAATCGGTTTGCCGGGTCGGGTGACCGGTATGCACTGCGAGACATCGTGTTTGATGTGCTGCGGTGCAAACGGTCATTTGCTTGCCTTGGCGGGGCAGAAACCGGGCGCGGGCTTATACTTGGTGCATTGCGCAGTGCAGGTGTTGCGCCCGAGACTGTTTTTTCGAGCACGGGCTATGCGCCTGCCGCGTTGACCTTGGATGAGGCGGCGGCGCGTGCGGCGCCTTCAGGCTTTGCCGCGCTGGATTGCCCTGACTGGCTGGCACCCGAATTGCAACGCTCGCTTGGTGCGAATTTTGCGCCAATCCTGCGACAGCTTCAATCTCGCGCGCCTGTTTTTCTGCGCGTAAATCTGCGCTTAACAACGTTGGAGGCCGGTGCGCAGTCATTGGCCAAAGAGGGCATTGCCACGCGCCCGAATACATTGGCCAAAACTGCGCTTGAAGCGACGGAAAACCCTCGAAAAGTCCAAAACTCAACGGCATTCCAGACGGGTCTTGTTGAATTGCAAGATGTGGCGTCTCAGGCGATTGTTGAAATGTTGCCCCTTTCAAAGGATGCACGCGTATTGGATTATTGCGCTGGCGGCGGTGGTAAGGTGCTTGCGATGGCTGGGCTGTGCGCAGCACGCTATTTTGCCCATGATATTGCGCCTGCTCGCATGAAAGATTTGCCTGTCAGGGCCAAACGGGCGGGGGTTTCTGTTGACATATTGGCATCCTCTACATTGCCCAAAGCCGGGCAGTTTGATTTAGTTTTTGCTGATGCTCCGTGCTCGGGTTCTGGAAGCTGGCGGCGCGCGCCCGAAGCAAAATGGGCGCTGACCCCGGATCGGTTGACCGCTCTGTGTGATATACAGGCGGATGTTTTGGCCAAGGCCAGTGCATTGGTGTCAAAGAATGGCTACCTTTCCTATGCGACATGCTCCCTTTTGCAGCTTGAAAATGAAGATCAGATTAACGCGTTTTTGGCCAAGTCCCCTGGGTGGGCTTTGATCTCGCAACGTGCTTTCACGCCGCTTGATGGTGGCGACGGCTTTTACATCGCAACGCTTAAAAAGCTAGGCTAGTTTTGTGCTGCAGCCTATGATTGTGTGTTTCAGTTAAGGCCTGGTTAATCAATTCCAGTCTACAGTTGAACACGCAATCAATGGTTGGAGATGCTTGTGGCAGAAGCTGGGAATATTCAGCATAGTCTGACGAAAACGGCAAAAGAGCTGGGCCCAAAGGCTTGGCTGCTTTTGGCAGCCGCTTTTGGCTGTTTGGTTATTGGCGTTTTGTCACCCGATGCGAACACGCAGCACGCCGCAACTGTTGCAGGTGTTAGCTTGTCCGCGCTCGTTGTGCTTATTCGAGGGATTGTTTTCGGGGCAAGCCGGGCGGACCGCAGGCGTACCCAAGATTTACAAGCGCTGGTCGGTAAAGATTCAACGCCGTGCTTTACCACGGATGATTTTGGCCACGTGTTATATATGAACACCTCGGCGCAAGCGCGATTCGGCTCGTCAAAAGGCGAAACACTGATTGCCAAGCTAAACGATCATTTTGCGAGCCCGGCGTCTGTGTTATTTCGGCTTCAAAGCCGCGCAAAAAATACTGGCGCTGCAAGAGAGGATGTCGTGACTCGCCATGGTCATACGCGCCTTTCGGTTCATGTGTTCGCTACTGGCCGTTTCTTGTGGCGCCTCGAAGAGTTTGTTGAACGGTCTCATGCTGGACGCGGCGCCGAAATGCTTAGCCTTCCTATGATGGTGGTCAACAAAACCGGTGTTGTTCTTTTCACCAATGAGGCGATGCGTCGGTTGCTTGGTTCGCGGCCCAAGCGGATAGACCGAGTATTTAATTCGCCGTTTATGCATTCCGGCGAAGAGGTTTTGGTTGCCGCAGCTGAAGGGCCGGTTCGTGCTATTCTCGCCGAGATCAACGGGGCGGGTGAACGTCGCGAAATCTACCTGTTGCCCATTGATGACCGCCCAGACGGAAATGAAACGGTTGCCGATTTTGAAAATCTACCTATCCCAATGATTAAATTCCGCGCTGACGGTACAATGAGATCCGTGAACGCCGCAGCCCGAGATTTGACAAGTCTGGGCAAAGACGAAATGCGCCCGATACATGATCTATTTGAAGGTTTGGGCAGGTCTGTCGCGGATTGGATGGATGATGTTCTTGCAGAAAGAGTGGGGCCAGCGACAGAAGTTATGAGGCTTCATCGCAAAGGGGGGGGCGATGTATTTGTTCAGGTTTCCCTAAGACGGATTGTTGATAGCGGGCGGTCGGGCGTTCTTGCTATTTTACAAGATGCCACGGCGCTCAAAACGTTAGAGGCGCAATTCGTACAGAGCCAAAAAATGCAGGCGATTGGGCAGCTGGCAGGCGGGATTGCACATGATTTCAACAACCTTCTGACGGCAATTTCAGGTCATTGTGATCTGTTATTGCTGCGCCACACGCAGGCTGATCCGGAATATGCGGATCTTGTGCAAATTCATCAAAACGTAAACCGTGCCGCAAGTCTTGTTGGCCAATTGCTTGCGTTTTCGCGAAAGCAAACTTTGAAGCCTGAACTTATTGATTTAGAAGACGTTCTTTCCGACATGACTCACCTTTTAAATCGTTTGGTGGGCGAAAGAGTGAAACTAGTACTTACATCGGCGCCTGATCTTGGAATGATCAGAGCGGATAAACGTCAATTAGAACAGGTTGTTATGAACCTCGTGGTCAACGCCCGAGATGCGATGGAGGACTGCGGCGTCATCCGGCTTGAAAGCAAAACAATCACTCTTGATAAAGATACGCCACGTGGGCGTGTCACAATGCCCGCCGGTGACTATTCAGTCATTCGAGTGATAGATGAGGGCTGTGGCATTGCGGAAGATCAGCTGGAACGCATATTTGAACCTTTTGTCACCTCGAAAGGTGTAGGAAAAGGAACTGGTCTAGGTCTCTCGACGGTCTATGGAATTGTAAAGCAATCTGGTGGATTTGTTTTTGTCGATAGTACACTTAATAAGGGATCGGCGTTTACTCTATATTTCCCTGTTCATACAGGTGCCGATGTTCCTAAGCCTGCACAACCAAAACTAGACTCGGTTATCCTGAATCAATCAGCAGAAGGTGTGATTTTACTTGTTGAAGATGAGGCGCCTGTGCGGGCCTTTGCATCACGCGCGCTGCGGCTTCGCGGCTACACAGTTCTTGAAGCAGAAAATGCTGAGGTTGCGCTTAAAACGCTGGAAGATGAAACCCTGGAAGTTGATGTATTTGTTACGGATGTTGTTATGCCTGGCATGGACGGCCCTGCGTGGGTAGCTAAAGCATTGCACGACCGGCCGAATGTACGTGTTGTTTTTGTCTCGGGTTATGCAGAAGACTGTCTCTCAGAAAAACAGGCGCGAATTCCAAATTCCGTATTCTTAGCAAAACCATTCTCACTCACTGAATTAGCATCTGTGGTTCAAGATCAAATGTTGCATTAGAGTTTAAGTTTCCAATAGGACTTGGTCTGGGTACTCCCCCTGTTTGCCGAAGACTAGTTACATTATCCTACGCGACCCCCTGTGTCAGGGACGTTGTCCGCTTGAATAGCCCCTAGTTTGCTAGACGCCTTGCAGTTTCAGTTTCTGCTGCTGTTCGAAGGCGATCAGTGACAGCATTCCATTCCTAACATGTTTGCGCTGCGGGTTGTAGAATAACTCGATGTGCTCCCGCCGCCCTGCAGGGTATGCACAGCATGCCCGAGAAGGGGAACTCGTTTCGCCGGGGTTCTTCACGGGTTTTGTATTTTTTTGTGTCTGATCCGCTCGCGTCTAAGCAGGTTGAAGAAGCTCTCTACAACCGCAGTTGCCGCAGCGGCTCATGCTGGGGACCAGATTCGGCTGGTTGAGGAATAATTTCACGTTTATTGAATATTTAAATACATTTCAAAATCTTGCGCCGCATGGTGGTGTAGGAGGGTCTCGGTTTTAGGTGACAAGGTGAGGGACGCCGTTGGCGAAACATTTAACCTTGGCAGGGTGATTTCACACCCCAAGCGATCCTCGAGGAAAGTCACAAACTGTCCTATGTCTTCGTACCGGAATAAATGATCCACGCCCCGATCTTTTCTCGATTTCAAAAAACGCGCTTGAGAGCCGACTGCCGCGAACTCTGGCGGGTTTTCAGAGCAATATGCGACAACAAATTCATCAAACGTAACATTTAGCGTGCTTTTTTCGGGGTCCGTAACATCGTCGCGTTGGCGATATCTGTACCAGCTTCCCAACCAATCACACGGTTCACGCATAAGGGCCGCGACCGAAAAGCTGTGGCCCGAGGCGACTTCTAGGTATGGGCCCAAAAAACGATGAAACCGTTGTACCGAGGTATGCTTTAGAATGGGAGGGCGTTGTACGACCAATGCAGAAAGCGGCTCCAACGCAGATTCGATGGCTGTGGAGCCTGTCTTGGGGGTCGCTAAAAATGCAAGTCGTTGATCCCAAAATACTAACATGTGCATTCCTCTTGCCTGTAAAGTTCTTCTCGATTTTCGGATCATATCGCCTGAAAGCTCTGCAAGTCACCTGCCTTTTCAGTCGCCTATGGTCTGACGGTCTATCCAAGCCTCTGGTCACTATAGTTTTTGATAGGATATCCGAGGGCCTTTATGTTCAGCTTTCCGATGTTTACGTAGCATTAACCAATACTCGGTATGCAATACCCATAGGCGGGCGCGCGCAGTTTATGAATTGGATGACGATGCAACACGCCGCCAACTTTACCGGACGTATAAAGCTTTCGTAAATGTTCTTGTTTTTCCCCAAGAAATGTGAGAACAACACAGGAACAAATACCTAGATTGCCGCGGCTGTGCGGCTGTGAAATAAAGGGGCATAAGACATGGCAACGGCAAACCTTCTAGATCTGAACGGAAAACGCGAGATGGATAAGGCAAAGGCGCTTGAAAGCGCATTGGCACAGATTGAACGTCAATTTGGCAAGGGCTCTATTATGAAGCTCGGGTCTGAGAACGCGGTGATGGATGTAGAGGCGACCTCGACCGGTTCGCTTGGGCTTGATATCGCTTTGGGTATCGGCGGCTTGCCGCAAGGCCGGATTATTGAGATTTATGGGCCGGAAAGCTCGGGTAAGACCACTTTGACGCTGCATGTGGTTGCTGAAATGCAGAAAAAAGGCGGCGTTTGCGCATTTGTGGATGCCGAGCATGCGCTTGATCCGCAATATGCCAAAAAGCTTGGCGTGAACCTTGATGAGCTGTTGATCAGCCAGCCCGATACGGGCGAGCAGGCGTTGGAAATTGTGGATACGCTAGTGCGCTCGGGCGCTGTCAGCATCATCGTCGTCGATTCGGTTGCAGCCCTTGTGCCAAAGTCGGAAATCGAAGGCGATATGGGCGATATGCAGATGGGATCGCAAGCGCGTTTGATGAGCCAAGCAATGCGCAAACTGACGGCCTCGATCGGCCGCAGCAATTGTATGGTTATTTTCATCAACCAGATCCGGATGAAGATCGGCGTGATGTTCGGCAGCCCTGAAACGACGACGGGCGGCAATGCGTTGAAATTTTATGCCTCCGTGCGCCTTGATATCCGTCGGATCGGCGCAATCAAGGACCGGGATGAGGTTGTTGGCAACTCTACCCGCGTTAAAGTTGTGAAAAACAAAGTCGCCCCACCCTTTAAGCAGGTGGAATTTGACATCATGTATGGCGAAGGCATTTCTAAAACCGGCGAAATGGTTGATTTGGGCGTGAAGGCTGGGATTGTTGAGAAGTCGGGCTCTTGGTATTCTTACGGGGATGAGCGGATTGGCCAAGGGCGTGAAAATGCCAAAACCTATCTGAAAACCAACCCCGGAATTGCACAAGAGATCGAAGATAAAATCCGCGCCTCGCACGGGCTCGATTTCCATATGGAAGACGGCGGCTCTAGCGAAACGGTTCTTGACGATTGATCCTGCAATTACGGTAAATTCAGCACAGGCCGAGGTATCAAACCCTCGGCCTTTTGCTTTGTGCGCCACAGTGTTGTGGACAGTCTGGCCGCACCCCGTTAAACGAATGTCAAACCTATCCTTCGCCTGATAAGGGACATTCGCATGCCATCGCTTAACGACATTCGCTCAACTTTTCTTGACTATTTCAATCGCAATGGCCACCGCGTCGTGGACAGCAGCCCTTTGGTGCCGCGCAATGACCCGACGTTGATGTTTGCCAACTCTGGTATGGTGCAGTTTAAGAATTGCTTTACTGGGGTAGAGCAACGCGATTACGTCCGTGCAACGTCAGCGCAAAAATGTGTGCGGGCAGGCGGTAAGCATAACGATCTTGATAACGTGGGCTATACCGCGCGTCACCATACGTTCTTTGAAATGCTGGGGAATTTCAGCTTTGGCGATTATTTCAAATCGGACGCCATTCCCTTTGCATGGGAATTGCTGACCCGCGATTTTGATATCCCCAAGGATAAGCTGTTGGTGACCGTCTATCACAATGATGATGAGGCGGCGAACCTTTGGAAAAAGGTCGCAGGCCTATCGGATGATCGCATTATCCGCATTGCCACCGATGATAACTTTTGGCGGATGGGGCCAACCGGCCCTTGCGGCCCCTGCACTGAAATCTTCTTTGACCACGGCGATAAAATTTGGGGCGGCCCTCCTGGCTCGGCCGATGAAGATGGCGACCGGTTTATCGAAATCTGGAACCTCGTTTTCATGCAAAACGAGCAGCACGCCGATGGCAGCCTTACGCCGCTTCCTAAACAAAGCATTGATACCGGCATGGGGCTGGAACGGATCGGCGCTTTGCTGCAAGGCAAGCACGACAACTACGACACTGACCTGATGCGCAGCCTGATTGAGGCTTCGGCCCATGCGACCAGCTCGGACCCAGACGGTCCCGGCAAAACCCATCACCGCGTGATAGCCGATCATTTGCGTTCGACCTCGTTCCTGATCGCCGATGGCGTGATGCCGTCGAATGAGGGGCGCGGATACGTTTTGCGCCGGATTATGCGCCGTGCGATGCGCCACGCTCACCAACTCGGCGCGCAAGATCCGGTGATGCACCGCTTGGTGCCTGCATTGGTGCGCCAAATGGGGGCAGCTTATCCCGAGCTGAGCCGCGCGCAGGCCCTGATCGAAGAAACTCTGCGGCTGGAAGAAAGCCGTTTCCGCCAGACGCTTGATCGTGGGTTGAAGCTGCTGGATGATGAGCTGTCAAAAATTCCCGAGGGCGCGAACCTGCCGGGCGCGGCGGCGTTTAAGCTTTATGATACCTACGGATTCCCGCTCGATTTGACCCAAGATGCGCTGCGTGAAAAAGGCCGCTCGGTTGATACGTCTGGGTTTGAGGCCGCAATGGCCGAGCAAAAAGCCAAAGCGCGCGCAAGCTGGTCTGGCTCGGGTGAAACCAAGGATGCCGCGATCTGGTATGACTTGGCTGAGGCGCATGGTGCCACAGAATTCTTGGGCTATGATACCGAAACCGCTGAGGGGCAGGTTCTGGCGCTGGTCGCGACGGGGGCCGAAGTCACCAAGGTTGCCACAGGCGAGTCGGTGCAGATCATCCTGAACCAAACCCCGTTTTATGCGGAATCTGGTGGTCAGGTTGGCGATGAAGGCGTGTTGACCACGTCTACCGGCAAGGCGCGGATCACCGATACCAAAAAAGGGCAGGGGCTGTTTATCCATCTGGCCGAGGTCACTGAGGGTACGATTTCCAAAGGCCAAGGCGCGCGCTTGACGGTCGATCACGCCCGCCGCGCCGCCATTCGCGCCAACCACTCGGCGACACATTTGCTGCACGAGGCGCTTCGCCGTGCCTTGGGCGATCATGTGGCACAGCGCGGGTCGCTGAATGCGCCCGATCGGTTGCGGTTTGATTTCAGCCATGGTCAAGGGCTTTCTACTGCCGAACTTGCGCAAGTTGAGGCCGAGGTGAACAGCTATATTCGCCAAAATGGCGCTGTAGACACACGGATTATGACGCCGGATGATGCCCGCGGATTGGGCGCACAGGCCCTGTTTGGCGAGAAATACGGTGATGAGGTGCGCGTGGTTTCCATGGGCTTGCTCGACGGTTCGGGTAAGGGTGCGGACGGCAAAACCTATAGCCTAGAGCTGTGCGGCGGCACCCATGTTGGCCGTTTGGGCGAGATTGGGTTGTTTATCTTGCTTGGGGATTCGGCATCCTCGGCAGGCGTTCGGCGGATCGAAGCGCTGACTGGTGAGGGCGCGTTGGCTTATCTGAAAGAGCAGCTTGGCCATCTTTCGGACATTTCAGCCGTGCTGAAAACCACGCCGGCAGAGCTGTCTGGTCGGGCGAAGGCCTTGCTTGACGAGCGCCGCAAGCTGGAAAATGAAGTCGCGCAATTGCGCCGTGAGCTGGCGATGGGGGGCTCGGCTGCGGGACCAGAGGCCAAAGAAATCAACGGCGTAAAGCTGATTGCGCAGGTTTTGACAGGAGTTTCGGGCAAGGATTTGCCGGGGCTGATTGATGAGATGAAAGCGCGGATCGGATCTGGCGCGGTGCTGCTGATTGCCGATACCGGTGCCAAGCCTGCGGTGGCTGCAGGTGTGACCGAGGATATGACGGACAAGGTTTCTGCCGTTGATTTGGTCAAGGCGGCGGCGGCTGCTTTGGGCGGCAAAGGCGGCGGCGGGCGGCCCGATATGGCGCAGGCTGGCGGCGTTGACATTGCTGGCGCCGAGGCGGCGATTGCGGCCGTTGAAGCGATTTTGGAGGGGAAATAAGATGCCGACAGCACTTTGGATTGCACATGTTGAGGTCACTGACCCGGAAGCTTATGGGAAATATGCAACCCTTGCCGGACCGGCGATTGCCGCGCATGGGGGCGTGTTTTTGGCCCGTGGCGGACGCTATGTTCAGCTGGAAGGCAAGGATCGGCCCCGTAATGTGGTGGCTCGCTTTCCAAGCCTTGAGGCTGGTGTAGCCTGCTATCATTCGGCGGAATATCGGGCAGCCTTGGCCCATGCAAAGGGTGCCAGCGTGCGTGATTTGATGGTGCTGGAAGAGGCGGACTAAGCCTCGCCTGATGCGGCTTCGCTAAGATGTTGAAGGGGTGAAGGTGAAATACCTTTGCCCCTTTTTAAATTTTTGACGGCCATCGAGCCGCCCCCCTTTATCCACACATTCTTTACGCTATACTGGCAGCATAAGCGCAGCATCAGACCGCGCCTGAGCAGAAGGGTGACATTATGTGCCGTTGGGCCGCCTACATTGGCAAACCGATTTTCTTGGAAGAGGTGGTCAGCCGCCCTCGCCACTCACTCATCCATCAAAGCCATTGCGCGACCGAATGCAAAACGGCGATCAATGCCGACGGGTTTGGCTTGGCGTGGTATGGAGAGCAGGCCGAGCCGGGGCAGTACCGCGATGTATCGCCCGCATGGTCGGACCCGAATTTGAAAAGCCTTGTACGGCAGGTGCGATCAAAGCTCTTTTTGTCTCATGTGCGGGCGTCGACTGGTACGGCCACAAGCCGGAACAATTGCCATCCGTTTACCTCTAAGCAATGGTCATTCATGCATAATGGCCAAATTGGCGGGTTTGAAAATTTTCGCCGCGCAGGAGATATGATGATACCGGACGCCTATTACGGCGAACGACGTGGGGCCACGGATAGTGAAGCGCTGTTTTTGGTGGCCCTATCTGAAGGGTTGAACGACGATCCGCGCGGCGCAATGGAGCGGGCCACGGCACAGTTTGAGGCGTTGAGCCGAGAGCTGGGCACCGCGCCACATATCCGCCTGACCGCCGCGTTTTCGGATGGCGAGAAACTTTATGCCGTTCGCTATGCCAGCGATGACCATGCGCCAACGCTCTATCACCGCTGGTCGGTGACGCATCAGGGCCGCGCGGTGGTATCGGAACCGCTTGAGACCGATGAGGATGATTGGCAACTGGTACCGCCGGGCACGTTTTGTACGTTTGACGGGGAGGGCGTGCTGATGGAGCCATTCTCGCCAGTAGTCAAGGCTATTGCTGCGTAATCTCTTTCAACTTAGAAATGGCTGGATTGGCCTTAATAAGTTGAAAGGGAAGAGTAATGTTGACTTTATCAAGAGTAATGATCGTGGTTATTGCTTGGGTTGGCCTGTGCCTGCCGATGGCTGCCAAGGCAGATGCAAATTGGGATGCGGCCAAAACGGCCCTGAGTATTTGCGCTAAAACCTATCCAGATGGGTCCAAAGCCAAGGATGCCTTAAAGGCCGCGGGGTGGCGCTATCATGGCATTCAGGCCGGCATGCATCTTTATACGCAAAACGGGTTTCGCGCGGTTGCAGCGACCAATGCGGGGAAATCCTCTAGCCCACGCTGTATTGTCAGCGCTGCAAAAATGCCTGTGGATTTCGCGCTCGAGATAGGCAAGCCGTATTTGGCCAAGCTGAATGGGGCCAAGGAAGTGGGCAGCAATGCGGGATTTCGTCGTTGGGAAGGCCAATTTAACGGAGTGGACACCGCCTTTGGGGTTTTTAATGTGCTGAATTTTGATGTGATGCAGGGCGCTGCCGTTGGCTTTGTGGGGCAATAGCCTTTTCAAAAGAATTGCACATAAAAAAAGCCCGCTCAACTGAGCGGGCTTTCCTATTTTATGCCGAACGCGACTGACGCTTACGCTCATGGGGGTCCAAGAAGCGTTTGCGCAGGCGGATGTTTTTGGGCGTGACTTCGACCAATTCATCATCTGCGATATAGGCAATCGACTCTTCCAGTGACATGCGCACGGGCGTTGTCAAACGAACAGCTTCATCGGTGCCCGACGCGCGCACGTTGGTCAGCTGTTTGCCTTTCAGCGGGTTGATTTCCAGATCGTTGTCGCGTGAGTGTTCGCCAAGGATCATGCCTTGGTAAACGGCTTCTTGTGCGCCGATAAAGAATTTACCACGATCTTCCAGTTTCCACAGCGCGTAAGACACCGAAGTACCGTTTTCCATGGAAATCAGAACACCTTGGCGGCGGCCTTGGATCGGGCCTTTGTGTGGGGTCCAGCCGTGGAACAAGCGGTTCAAAACGCCTGTGCCTCGGGTATCGGTTAGGAACTGGCCATGATAGCCGATCAAGCCGCGCGATGGCACATGGGCCACGATGCGGGTTTTGCCAACGCCAGCCGGTTTCATCTCAACCAGATCGCCTTTGCGCTCACCGGTCAGCTTTTCGATAACGGCGCCCGAATATTCATCATCCACGTCGATGGTGACTTCTTCCACAGGCTCCATCCGCACGCCATCTTCGTCTTTGAAGATAACCCGAGGGCGCGAGATCGAAAGCTCAAAACCTTCGCGGCGCATGTTTTCAATCAACACGCCCATCTGAAGTTCGCCACGGCCCGATACTTCGAACGCTTCACCACCGGGGGTGTCGGCGATTTTGATCGCGACGTTGGTTTCGGCCTCATCCATCAAACGCTTGCGGATGATGCGCGACTGAACCTTGCTGCCATCTTTGCCAGCCAGCGGGCTGTCGTTGATGCCAAAGGTCACGGTGATGGTCGGCGGATCGATAGGCTGGGCTTCAATTGCTTCCTCAACCGACATATCGCAGAGCGTGTCGGCAACGGTTGCTTTGGTCATGCCTGCAATGGTGACGATGTCGCCAGCAACGGCTTCTTCGATCGGCTGTTGGCCAAGACCGCGGAACGCGAGTATCTTGGTTACGCGGAACTGTTCAATTTTCTCGCCCGTGCGGGACAGCGCCTTGATTTGCTCGCCCACTTTCAGCGTGCCAGATTCGACACGGCCAGTCAGGATGCGGCCGATAAAGGGGTCGGCGGACAGGGTCGTTGCCAGCATTTTGAAAGGCTCGGCAGCTTTGGCAACCTGTGTCGGCGCGGGAACGTGCTTGATAACCAGGTCAAACAGCGCGTCGAGGTCTTTGCGTGGACCGTCCAGCTCGGCATCGCACCAGCCGGAACGGCCGGAGGCGTAAAGATGCGGGAAGTCGAGTTGGTTATCATCTGCGCCGAGGTTGGCGAAGAGGTCAAAACATTCGTCCAGCGCGCGGTCTGGTTCAGCATCGGCCTTATCAACCTTGTTCAGCACCACGATCGGGCGCAGGCCAAGAGCCAAAGCTTTCGAGGTCACGAATTTGGTTTGTGGCATCGGGCCTTCGGCGGCATCAACCAGCAAAACAACGCCGTCTACCATGTTCAAGATACGCTCAACCTCACCGCCGAAATCGGCGTGGCCGGGGGTATCAACGATGTTGATGCGGATGCCTTTCCATTCAACGCTCGTTGCCTTGGCCAGAATGGTGATCCCACGCTCGCGTTCAATGTCATTGCTGTCCATCGCGCGTTCGGTTGTGGCTTGGTTGTCGCGGTAGGTGCCGGATTGTTTCAGCAGCTCATCGACGAGAGTGGTTTTGCCATGGTCGACGTGCGCGATAATGGCGATGTTGCGAAGCTCCATCGGAGGTGTCTCTTTTTCAAATCATTAGGGTTGGCGGGCCATACCGCAGGTGGGCCGGAAAGGCCAGAGGAACCTTGGCAATTGATGCGTTTTAGTCGCATCGCATGGCCTTTTGTGCGGTTGAGCCGTGAAATTTGCAACAGATTGGCGATGGGGTTTGACCTGTATGGCCGCCACAGGCCACAAAGACCCACGCATAATTTGAGACCGTAGACTGGAGCCCAGATGCCAAAACCGCCCGCGCCTTTGCCCGATCATGCCCTTGCTGCATCGCTTGCTGGGCTGCGTGACACGATGGATGAAATGTTAAAGGTGATGAACGCGCAACTGCATTTGCAGCGCGTGGCCTTGCTTGAAGACGGGCATATCTTGCGGTTTAACACGGCTGATATGAAGCGGATTGTGATGAGCCTGCCCGACGCTGCCGATGATTTTGTGCAAGGCGTGATCGTTCAAACTCGTGGGTTTTATGAGGCCAAAATTTTGTCGCGTGTGCAGGCCTTGGGGCTTGTCGGGCCGCAGTCTTTGGTCTGTGATATTGGCGCAAATATTGGGAATCAAACGGTTTTCTTTGGGGTTCTGATGGGCGCGGGGCGGGTGATTGCGTTCGAGCCGCAGGCCCATTGTTTCGCGACGTTGCGCAAAAATATCACCTTGAACGGGTTGGAGGGGCGTGTGCAGGCCCATCAGGTCTTGGTTGGTGCAGCAACGGGGATGGGCGCGATGACCGCGTTCAACATTCGCAACCTTGGCGGCACGTCCTTTGCGGCGGACCCGACTGGAACGGTGCCAATGGTCGCACGGGATGCCGTCTTGACGCCCGACGATGTGGCGATGCTTGACCTGCTAAAGGTCGATGTCGAAGGGATGCAAATGTCAGTGTTGCAAGGGGCTGCGGGTATCTTGGCCGCGCGCAAGCCAGAAATCTGGGTGGAATTGTTACAGCGCGACGATGCATTTGCCGAAACGGCAGATTATTTGGCCGGGTTCGGCTATGTGGCCGAGCGGCTGGCACGCAATGATTTCTTGTTTCGCGTGCCAGCCTAAAGTTGGCCATCGGGGGGCGGCCCCCGATGGTGTGCGCGCCCTTAGCCCTTCAGGGCTTTGTTCAAATAGGAATCAACTTTCTCCAAAAAGCCCATCGTGGTGAGCCACTTTTGATCGGGGCCAACCAGCAACGCCAAATCCTTGGTCATATGACCGTCTTCGACACAGGCCACCGTGACCTTTTCTAAAGTCGCCGCAAATTTCGCAAGTTCTACGTTGTCATCCAGCTTGGCGCGATGCTTTAGCCCGCCCGACCATGCATAGATCGACGCGATCGAGTTGGTCGAGGTTTCCTTGCCGGCTTGGTGCTGGCGGTAGTGGCGGGTGACGGTGCCATGCGCTGCCTCGGCCTCAACTGTTTTGCCATCGGGGGTCATCAACACGGATGTCATCAGGCCAAGCGAGCCAAACCCTTGGGCCACGGTATCAGATTGCACATCGCCGTCATAGTTTTTGCAGGCCCAGACATAGCCGCCCGACCATTTCATCGCACTTGCCACCATGTCATCAATAAGGCGGTGTTCGTAATAAATGCCCGCCTTTTTGAATTGCTCTTCGAACTCTTCCTCATAAACCTTTTGGAACAAGTCCTTAAAGCGGCCATCATAGACCTTAAGGATGGTGTTTTTAGTCGAGAGATACACCGGCCAGCCCTTAAGCAAACCATAGTTCAAGGATGAGCGCGCAAAGTCGATGATTGAGCTGTCGAGGTTATACATGCCCATGTAAACACCAGCAGAATCAGCGGAATACACGTCTTTTTCAATCACGGTGCCGTCTTCGCCCACGAATTTCATTGTCAGCTTGCCTGCGCCCGGAAAGTGGAAATCGGTGGCGCGGTATTGGTCGCCAAAGGCGTGGCGGCCAACAACGATGGGGCGCGTCCAGCCCGGCACAAGGCGCGGCACGTTTTGGCAGATGATCGGTTCGCGGAAAATCACACCGCCGAGGATGTTGCGAATCGTGCCATTCGGGCTACGCCACATTTGTTTCAGGCCGAATTCTTCGACCCGCCCTTCATCAGGGGTGATGGTCGCGCATTTCACGCCTACGCCGTATTTTTTGATCGCATTGGCCGCGTCGATGGTGATTTGGTCATTCGTGCGGTCACGTTCCTCAATCCCGAGGTCGTAATACTTAAGATCGACATCAAGATAGGGCAGAATCAATTTTTGCTTGATAAAATCCCAGATGATCCGGGTCATTTCATCGCCGTCGAGTTCAACAATCGGGTTTGTGACTTTGATCTTGCTCATGTGCCAGGCCTTTTGGGTTAGGAGATTCGGATTTTCCTAAGCTTACCAGAACTATAAGGCGTTGGCCAGCTTTGTATACGATGGTATACAAAGCGAAGCATCTACTATTCGAAGAATTTCAGGCAGCGGTTGCGCACATAGGGCCAAAGTCGCGGCGCACCATTTGCGACCTTTTGGCCAACACGAGATTCGAGCTGGTCAAAAGTGACCTTGTATTCAACCCAAGAGCCACCGCCGCATTGGATATTTTGCATCACGGGTTGCACCCGATCCAGACTTTTGGCGAATTGGGCGCTCGGGGTAAGGTTGGCCTCAAACTCTTGCCACATTACATGAAGATCTTTGCCCAAGTCATTGGGCAATAGTCCAAAAATTCTAATAGCCGCCTCTGCCTCGGCGGCCAGAATGTTAGACGCGGAATGCGCCGCGCCATTGGCCGAGTGCAAGGGCACGTCGCCGACGTCGATTTCCACCAGATCATGTAGCAACAGCATCTGGATCACGCGCGGCAGGTCGACATCGCTCGAGGCTTGATCGGCCAAAATCAACGCATAAAGCGCGATGTGCCACGAATGCTCGGCCGAGTTTTCGCGGCGCGAGGCATCGCAAAGTGTGGTGGCGCGGTTGACGGATTTTAGAGCGTCAGCCTCGGCCAGAAACGTAAGGCATTGGCGAAAGGCGGAGGGTGGCAAGGGTTCGCCCGCCAGCATCACAGTTGCCGCAGCATGGGCATCAGGCCAGCGCGTGGCTAGATCCGAGGCACGGCCTGAGGCCAGATTTTGCCGAACGATTTCAATATGATCGGCGCGCGGATTGGCCGAAAACAGCACCTGAAAAAGCGGCTGCGTGTGGTCAACGGCCTTGGCAAAACGTGCCGTGGCGGTTTTGCCCGCCTCAAATTCCAGCCAGAGCGGATGCAGGGCCTCAAAGGCCCCCTGCGGCAGCAAGCCAAAAAGCCGCTTGGCAGCTTTTTCCTCGGCCAAGGCTTGGCCCGAGTTTGGCAGGTGGATCGGATGGTCGCCTGCGTCAATCTCTACCAGGTCATGCAGCAAAAGCATTGAAATCGCGCGCGAAATATCGGTGCCAGCCGGTGCCGTATCTGCAAAAACCAGCGCCCAAAGCGCCACGTGCCAACTGTGTTCGGCACTGTTTTCAGCGCGCGCATCGTCAAGCAAAAAATTGGCCCTCAACACCGATTTTAGCCGGTCTGCCTCATTCAAAAAGGCAAATTGCGCGTCGAGATGGTGTGCCGCTTGGGTCAATGGCCACCCGCGCCAAAATCGGCTGGCGCCTTTGGCGCGGCACTGCCGGATTTGGCAGCGGCCAGCGCCTTGGACACATACTCTCGGCCGCGGCGTTCGGCCAAACGCACGCGGATGGCCGTCATAAATGCCTCTTGCAAAGTGGGCGAGGATGCCCCGATCACCCGGCTAACTTGGTCGTAAAAGCGATCATCGTCGATGTGATCCATCGCCTCCAAAGTGGTCTTGGCAAGGCCATCAGCAAGATCTTCGACAATGCTCATCTAGATTGCTCGGTGATGCGGCGTTTTACATAGCCTGTGACATGGTCGATCATCGGGTTCATATGCGCTTCTTCGTCTTTGAAGAAGTGATCCGCACCCTCAATTTGGGTATGCGTGACGGTGATACCCTTTTGCTCGTGCAATTTGTTCACGAGGTTAACCGTATCTTTGGGCGGTGCAACCTTGTCGGCGGTGCCGTTAATCACAAGGCCCGAGGCCGGGCAGGGCGCAAGGAACGAAAAGTCATACATGTTGGCGGGGGGGGCTACCGAGATGAAGCCGGTGATCTCGGGGCGGCGCATCAACAGTTGCATCCCGATCCACGCGCCGAATGAAAAGCCTGCAACCCAGCAATGCTTGGAGTTTTGGTTCATCGATTGCAAGTAATCGAGCGCCGAGGCGGCATCTGACAGCTCACCAATGCCTTGGTCATATTCGCCTTGGCTTCGGCCCACGCCGCGAAAGTTAAAGCGCAGGACGGTAAAGCCCATTTTGTAGAACGCGTAATGCAGGTTGTAGACAACCTTGTTGTTCATCGTGCCGCCAAATTGTGGGTGCGGGTGCAAAACGATGGCCAGCGGCGCGTCGCGTTCTTTTTGCGGGTGGTAACGGCCTTCGAGGCGGCCTTCTGGGCCTGCAAAAATTACTTCGGGCATCGGTTTCGCCTTGTCACTTTCCTGCAGCGGCTTTGTGGACAAAGCTGGCTTGCATATTTAGAACGGTTCAAAACAGGCCATTGGCGGCCTGCAGTTGATGTTGAGTTAAGCGCCCCATCGGTGCAGGTCAATGTGTTTGGTTGGAAACTTCTGCGAAATGGGCAGAGAATGATGTGCGATCTGCGTGGTTGGGTGATATTTAGGGGGAATAGGCCGTGAAATTATCGACAAAAGGGCGGTACGCCGTTGTGGCCTTGTGCGATTTGGCCTTGGCAGCGGGTAAAGACGGGGCTGATGCCGAGGCGCTGGTCTCCTTGGCCGAGATTTCCAAGCGGCAGGATATCTCGTTGCCCTATCTGGAGCAGCTGTTTGTAAAGCTGCGCCGTGCGGGGCTGGTTGAGGCAATGCGCGGGCCGGGGGGCGGGTATCGCTTGGCGCGTGTCGCATCGGACATTCGGATGAGCGATATTATGCAGGCCGTCGAGGAAAACGTCAGCGCGATGCACTCGGGGGCTGGGGCATCGGGCGCGGTTTCTGGCAGCCGTGCGCAATCGCTGAGCAACCGTTTGTGGGAGGGGCTTTCGGCACAGGTCTATGTGTTTTTGCACCAGACGCGGCTGTCGGATGTGATCCGCAATGAGATGAAGCCATGCCCAGCGGTGCCAGCACTGTTTGCGGTGGTTGATGAGGAATAGGGGAAAAGGGGGCGCTCGCGCCCCCTCGGGGCGTCGCCCCTCACCCCCTGAGGATATTTTTAAACAGATGATATGGGTTTGACGTGATGGCACGGGTCTATCTGGATTGGAATGCGACCACGCCTTTGCGGGCCGAGGCGCGGGCGGCAATGATTGCGGCGATGGATGTTGTGGGCAATCCTTCGTCGGTGCATGCCGAGGGGCGTGCGGCGAAATCACTGGTTGAAAGGGCGCGCGGGCAGGTTGCGGCGGCGCTTGGGGCCGAGGGTGCCGATATTGTGTTTGTCGGATCTGCGACCGAAGGGGCGGTGCTGGCCTGTGCGGGGCGGGGTTTGCACTGTGCAGATGTTGAGCATGATGCGGTGACGAGTTGGTGCGTGGCTGATTTGGCAGTGGATGGTTTAGGGCAGGTTGCGGTCCCTGATCCGGCAGTCGCGGCCGTACAGATGGCCAATTCCGAGACAGGGATTTTGCAAGACTTACCGCAGGGATTGGCGGTATCCGACCTGACGCAGGCTTTTGGCAAGGTGCCGCTGGCATTTAACTGGTTGGGCTGCGATGCGGGGCTGGTTTCTGCGCATAAGCTGGGCGGGCCTAAGGGTGTCGGCGCTGTCGCCTTAAAGCAGGGCCTGGATATACCTGCACAAATTAAGGGTGGCGGGCAGGAAATGGGCCGCCGCGCAGGCACCGAAAACATCATTGGCATTGCCGGTTTTGGCGCAGCTGCCGAGGCGGCGGCACGGGATTTGGCAAATGGCGTATGGGAAGAAATCGGCCAGTTTAGAAATATTCTAGAAAAGGCATTGTCTGCCCTGACAAAAGATACTATTTTTGTCGGGAAAGGCGCTGCGCGGCTTCCGAATACTTTATGCCTGATCGCCCCCGGTTGGAAGGGTGAGACTCAGGTGATGCAGATGGACCTTGCTGGTTTTGCCATTTCGGCGGGGTCTGCTTGTTCCTCGGGCAAAGTGCGGGCAAGCCGCGTTTTGCGCAGCATGGGGTTTGATGACGTGCTGGCCGCCTCGGCTGTGCGGATATCAATAGGGCCAGGCGTGACAGAAGAGATGGTTCTGCGCTTTGCAGAGACCTGGGCAAAACATTATAACATGCACCGCGCAAGGCGGGGCTGACGGATGCGGGCAATGGCCCGGCAAGGAGAGACCGAGATGACGGCGATGCCAAAGCTGGAAACCGAAGTGCGCGACGGCGTGGACCGCGAGACGGTTGAAACCGTGAACGCGATGGCCGGCACCTATGTGCATGGCTGGGAAACCGACATTGAAATGGAATTTGCGCCCAAAGGCGTGAATGAAGACATCGTGCGTCTGATTTCGGCCAAGAATGAAGAGCCGGAGTGGATGCTTGAGTGGCGCCTGACCGCGTATCGCCGCTGGGTTGAGATGGTCGAGCCTGAGTGGGCTATGCTGAATTACCCCAAAATCGATTACCAAGACATCTATTACTATGCCAAACCCAAGAGCATGGAGGTGAAGCCGAAGTCGCTGGATGAGGTGGACCCAAAGCTGCTGGCGACCTATGCCAAGCTGGGGATTCCGCTGCAAGAACAGATGCTTCTGGCTGGTGTTGAAGGTGCCGACGAGCCGCGCAAAGTGGCTGTGGATGCGGTCTTTGACTCGGTGTCTTTGGGCACAACGTTCAAGGCGGAACTGGCCAAGGCGGGCGTGATTTTCTGTTCCATTTCCGAGGCGGTGCGCGAGCATCCAGAATTGGTTAAGAAATACATCGGTTCGGTCGTGCCGCAGACGGATAACTTCTTTGCGACGCTGAACTCGGCTGTGTTTTCCGATGGGTCCTTTGTGTACATCCCGCCGGGCACACGTTGCCCGATGGAATTGAGCACCTATTTCCGGATTAATGCTGAAAATACAGGGCAGTTTGAGCGGACGTTGATTGTCTGTGATAAGGGTGCATATGTGTCCTATCTTGAAGGTTGCACCGCGCCGAAACGCGATACCAACCAGCTGCACGCGGCTGTGGTTGAGATCGTGATCTTGGAAGATGCCGAGGTGAAGTACTCCACGGTGCAAAACTGGTATCCGGGCGATGAAAACGGCGTTGGCGGGATTTTCAACTTTGTCACCAAGCGGGCCGATTGCCGTGGTGACCGTGCCAAAGTAATGTGGACGCAGGTGGAAACGGGGTCGGCGATCACTTGGAAATATCCGTCCTGCATCTTGCGCGGTGATGACTCGCAGGGTGAGTTTTACTCAATCGCGATTGCCAATAATGCGCAGCAGGCCGATACCGGCACCAAGATGATCCATCTGGGCAAGCGCACAAAATCGCGGATTGTGTCTAAGGGGATTTCAGCGGGCCGTGCGCAGAACACTTACCGTGGTTTGGTAAGTATGCATCCTAAGGCCAAGGAATCACGTAACTATACCCAATGCGACAGCTTGCTGATTGGTGACAAATGTGGGGCGCATACGGTGCCGTATATTGAGGTCAAGAACAATTCCAGCCGTGTTGAGCATGAGGCTACGACCAGCAAGGTGGATGATGACCAGCTGTTCTATTGCCGTTCGCGTGGGATGGATGAGGAAGAGGCCGTGGCGCTGGTTGTGAACGGGTTCTGCAAAGAGGTGTTGCAGTCCTTGCCGATGGAATTTGCGATGGAAGCGCAGGCGCTGGTCGCTATCTCGCTTGAAGGATCGGTTGGCTAACAAAGCCATAGCTTGCCCCCCCGAAACACGCTGATGCTTTCGGGTTGGCAGCTTTCTGCGAATTAGAGTTTTGGCCAATGGCCTACGGAATGAGAACGAGGAAAAAATGCTGGAAATCAAGAACCTGCACGTCAAACTTGAAGAAGAAGATAAGGTTATCCTGAAAGGGGTCGACCTGAAAATCGGGTCTGGTGAAGTGCATGCGATCATGGGGCCGAACGGGTCGGGCAAATCGACATTGTCTTATGTGCTGTCGGGCAAGGGCGGGTATGAGGTGACCGATGGGTCGGCCACGCTTGAAGGCGCTGAACTGTTGGACATGGAGCCAGAAGAGCGCGCTGCGGCAGGGCTTTTCTTGGCATTTCAATACCCTGTAGAGATTCCGGGCGTAGGTAACATGACGTTCCTGCGCACAGCCGTGAACGCACAGCGCAAAGCGCGCGGCGAGGATGAGGTTTCGGCCGGTGACTTCCTGAAGTTGGTGCGCGAAAAGGCCAAGGCGCTGCAAATCGACGCCGAGATGATGAAACGCCCTGTGAATGTCGGCTTTTCGGGCGGTGAGAAAAAGCGCAACGAGATTTTGCAGATGGCAATGCTCGAGCCCAAGATGTGCATCTTGGATGAAACAGACTCGGGCCTTGATGTCGATGCGATGAAACTGGTGTCCGAGGGCGTGAACGCGCTGCGCGATGCGGGGCGGTCTTTCCTAGTTATCACGCATTATCAACGGCTTCTGGACCATATTAAACCTGATGTCGTGCATATCATGGCAAATGGTCGGATTGTGAAAACCGGCGGACCGGAACTGGCGCTGGAAGTTGAGCAAAACGGCTATGCGGATATTCTGGCTGAGGTGGTGTAATGGCCCAGCAGCAAAAACTGGCGGAGGCCAAAAGTGATGCGCTTGACGCAAAACTTGCCACGGTAGAGCTGCCCACTGGCGGCTTTGCAGCATCGGCACGCAAAGCCGCCTTGGCGCGTTTGCAAGCCATGGGCTTGCCCGGTCGGCGTGATGAATATTGGCGCTATACCGACCCAGCGCTGTTTAATGCGGTTGCGGCAGCCGAATCAAATGCTTTGCGCGTTGAAAACCCTATTTTCACAGGCCAAGACAAGGTGCGCCTTGTATTTGTCGATGGCGTTTTCGATGCCGAGGCATCTGATAAGCCAGAGCTTGCCGGTGTCGAAATTACGCTTTTGTCACAAGCGGGCGCGCAAGATATTCATTGGGCAAGCGCGCTGTACGGCACGTTGGAAACCGCTGGCCAATCGCCTGTGCCGCGCCCACTGGCCGCGTTGAATACGGCCTTTGCAACCGAAGGGCTTCTGATCCGGGTGACGGGCACTGCGCCCAAGCCGCTTCATATATCTTATCTACAAAATTCAAAGACTTCTGATGCGATATTACACCACTGCATTAAGGTTGAGAGTGGCGCAGAGCTGACCATTCTGGAAACCGGAATTTCAGGCGCGCGCAGTAATATCGTTATGGAAGCGCAGGTCGAAGCGGGCGGCAAATTGCACCATATTCGCCCTCAGGGCCGGTCGCATGGCAAGCAACTTCTGACCCATATTTTCGCGCGTTTGGCCGAGAACACTTTGTTCAAAAGCTTTACCCTGTCGATGAACGGCCTGCTGACGCGCAACGAGGCTATTATCGAGTTTCTGGGCGATGATGCCGTGGCGCATGTGGCCGGTGCCTGCGTCGGTGATGGCGCGTTCCACCATGATGACACGGTGTTCGTGACCCATGATGCCGAGCGTTGCGAAAGCCGCCAAGTGTTTAAGAAGGTTCTGAAAAACGGCGCAGTCGGTGTGTTTCAGGGCAAGATTTTGGTCAAGGCTGGCGCGCAGAAAACCGATGGTTATCAAATTAGCCAATCCTTGCTGCTGGACGATGACAGCCAGTTTCTGGCCAAGCCCGAGCTTGAAATTTACGCCGATGACGTGATTTGTAGCCACGGGTCCACCTCGGGCGCGATTGATGAAACGGCGCTGTTTTATCTGCAATCGCGCGGCGTGCCAAAGCGGGCGGCGCAAAGCCTGCTGGTTTTGGCATTCTTGGCCGAAGCGATTGCCGAGATTGAGGATGAGACCCTTGCAGAAGACATTCGCTTGCGGATGGAAGGCTGGCTGGATCGGCATGAAGGAAAGTAACCCAAAATGCCTGTGACCACGGATATCGTGCGCGCTTGGCGCAGCCCGCGCCAAGTGATACGGTCGCATTTATCGCGAGGGCGGTCCGAGCCTTGGGCCTTTTCGTTGCTTGTGGCCTTTATGATTGTGGCCTTTGTGGCGCAATGGCCGGGCGCCAGCCGCAACGCGTTTTACACACCCGAGATGCCGATTTCGGCGCAGATGCTGGCGATTGGCATGGGGATGTTGGCGTTTATTCCGGTGTGGTATTTGCTGGCCGCTATCGGCCATTGGATTGCCAAACTCTTGGGCGGGCAGGGAGACCATTACGGCGCACGGCTTGCGTTGTTTTGGGCGTTGGTCACGGTTAGCCCTTTGATGTTGCTGCTCGGTTTGGTCAAAGGGATGATCGGGCCGGGGCCGGCGCTGCTGGCGGTAACAAGTGTTACAGGCGTGGCGTTTTTGGCCTTTTGGATTGTGAATTTGACAGAGGCGGAACGGTAAATGGAGCTGACCCCAAGCTTTTTGCTGCGCATGGTGCGCGAAACGATTGCGGCGCCCCGCGCAGGTGCAGCGGCGGTGTTGAACATGGGCTTCGCGGCCTCTGTCGGCTGGCTGGCGCTAATGCTGATGGCGATTGGCTCAACCCTGCTGACCCATATCAGCTTTGCGATGATGCCGCAGGAGGCGCAGGATTTTTGGGGTGCCGCGATGGGCAGCCCAATGCGCACGGCGATGCTGCAATGGGTGATTTTACTGATTTCGGTCCATGCGATCCATAAACTCGGGCGCTTGCGTGGCGGCACGGGCAGCCTTCAAGGCGCGGTTGTGCTTGTGGCTTGGTTGCAGTTCATCTTGCTCTGTGTGCAGGTTTTGCAGCTTGTGGTTGAGGCGCTGGTGCCTGCGGCGGCGGCGATGCTGGGCGTATTTGGGCTGGTCTTATTTCTGTGGTTGCTGACCAATTTCATCGCCGAGCTGCACGGGTTTCGCAGCCTTGGACTGGTGTTTTTCGGCATTGTGCTAACGCTAATCGTGCTTTCTTTCGTGCTTGCCTTTGTGTTTGCGCTGCTGGTCGGCGCGCCTGTAGGAGCCTGACCCATGTTTGACGTGCAAGCCATTCGAGCCGACTTTCCGATTCTGGCCCGCAAGGTTAATGATAAGCCGCTGGTCTATCTGGATAACGGCGCCTCGGCGCAAAAGCCGCAGGTGGTGATTGATGCGATCACCCAAGGCTATGCCCATGAATATGCCAATGTTCACCGCGGGTTACACTATCTTTCTAACCTAGCGACAGATAAGTATGAGGCCGTGCGCGGCAAGGTCGCACGGTTTTTGAATGCAGGGTCCGAGCATGAGATTGTGTTCACCACGGGGGCGACCGAGGGCATCAACCTGATCTCCTATGCTTGGGCCGCACAGCGCTTTCAGGCGGGGGATGAGATTGTGCTGTCGGTGCTAGAGCATCACGCCAATATCGTGCCGTGGCATTTCTTGCGCGAACGTCTGGGCGTTGTTTTGAAATGGGTCGAGTGTGACGCCAATGGCGACCTCGACCCGCAGGCTGTGATTGACGCGATTGGGCCGCGCACCAAGCTGGTGGCCGTGACGCAGATGTCAAACGTGACCGGCACGGTCGTTGATGTGACAAACATTTGCCAAGCGGCGCGGACGCGTGGGGTGGCGACCTTGGTTGATGGGTCACAAGCTGCGGTGCATATGCCTGTGGATGTGGCAGCGATTGGCTGCGATTTTTACGCGATTACGGGGCATAAACTCTACGGCCCATCGGGATCGGGCGCGATGTATATTCGCGCTGAGCGGATGGCAGAGATGCGGCCGTTCCTTGGTGGCGGCGACATGATCCGTGAGGTGACGCGCGACGCCGTGGTCTATAACGACGCACCGATGAAGTTTGAGGCAGGCACCCCCGGCATCATTCAGCAAATCGGTTTGGGTGTGGCGCTGGACTATATGACCAGCATCGGCATGCAAGCGATTGCCGCGCATGAACGCCAGTTGCGCGACTATACGCGCGATCGGTTGGCGGGACTTAATTGGTTGAACGTGCAGGGCAATTCGGCAGGCAAAGGGGCTATCTTCAGCTTTACTTTGCAAGGCGGCGCCCACGCGCATGACATTTCAACCATCCTCGACAAACGTGGTATCGCGGTGCGCGCGGGCACACATTGCGCCATGCCCCTGATGGAACATTTGGGCGTAGGCGCCACCTGCCGCGCCTCATTCGCGATGTATAACACGGTTGAAGAGACGGATAAGCTGGTTGATGCGCTGGAGTTTTGTCACGAGTTATTTGGCTGATTTTGGTCAAATAAGCCGTTGCAACTCTGCCCGCCTTTCGCTACCTAAGCGCTATTGGCACCCATAGCTCAGCTGGATAGAGCGCTGCCCTCCGAAGGCAGAGGTCGCTGGTTCGAATCCAGCTGGGTGCACCATTTTTCTCAATTGAGTTAGCGACGCAGGACCATGCGGTCTTCGGCTATTTCAATGCGAAACTGGCCTAAATAATCCATACCGAGAAGCGAGCCGCCCATATCCCCATCATTGACATAGGCTTTCAACGTGGGGTCGGTGAAATCGCCCAAACGCACATCATCCAAGGTCACGCGGGCCGTGCGCACGATGCCATTGGCGGTTTGGGCGGTCCCAAGATAGACGAGGGTGTCAGGATCTATCCCGAGCTTTTTGGCATCGTCGCGTGTCAAAACAACCGATGTTGCACCTGTATCAACCATGAACTGAATAGGCTGACCAGAGATATCTAGCATAAGATAATAATGGCCATCGCGCGCGCGGGGCAGCGTAACCTCGCCTTGGGCAGCAATGGTTTGGTGCGGTGAGAACTGTCCACCCATATCATGCCACAAGCCATAGCCAGCCATGAGGCCAACGATGATCAAGCCCCAAGACATCAAGCCGCGCATCATCTGGCCCATACGGCCCCGAAATTCGACCAGCAGATAGCTGCCAACCGCGACGACTATAATGCCCAAGTACAGCATACGCCCAAAAATCTCACCATCCATCACGTTCTCCACTTGTACGGGCTCCGCTTGTACTGGTTTGATATGGGGCCGCGTGCCTAGCCGATCAACCCGGTGCCAATAATGCCATCAATGACAAACTGAACGGAAAGGGCGGCCAGCAGCATGCCCAACAAGCGGGTGATGACAACGGTACCGGTCCGGCCCAGAGCGTGTTCCAAGGGGCCTGCGATCAGAAACAGCAAAAATGCCATCAGAACGACCACAATCATCACCACATGCACCGCAAGGGTGCCTTGCCAACTTCCGGCCTCGCCGACCAAAAGGATCATTGTGGCAATAGCACCAGGACCTGCGATAAGCGGAATCGCGATAGGAAAGACCGAAGGGTCATGGTCATGCACGGTGGCTTGGCCTTCGCGGCGCTGTGTGCGACGTTCGAACAACATGTCGAGCGCTGTCAGAAACAGCAAAATCCCCCCAGCGATGCGAAAAGCAGACATGGAAATGCCAATGAACCCGAGGACTGCCTCGCCCAAAAGGCCAAACAGCGTCAGGATACAAATGGCGATTAAGCATGCACGCAAACCGATCTCGCGCCGACGTTCCGCTGTCATACCGGGCGTTAGCGCAATGAACATCGGGATCAGGCCCGGCGGGTCGATCACGACGAAAAGCGTTGCAAAGGCAGTAACTAAGAATGCCGTCTCCACGAAATACTCCCCATTAGGTCAGCGTACTGTTGCTTGCTTTCAGCTTGGCTCAAATACCTAACTACGATTTTTCGTAGAAAAATTAGAATTTTCGACGAAAATTCGTAACTACGCTGCACTCTCCAGCTTTTCTTGTGCCTTCAGCCACATGGCTTCGGCGCGGTCCAAGCCTTCCATCACCTCGGCGTATTTCTTTTGCCATGTCTCCATTTCGCCCAGACGTTCGGGTTCATAGAGCGCGGGATCTGCCAGTTTCTTCGCCAACTTGTCGCGCATATCGTTCAGCTTGGTCATGCGATCTTCGCATTTGCGCACGTCAGCGCGCAGGGCCATCACCTCATCGCGGCTGGCCTTTTTGGGCTTTTCAACCACTTTGGCGGGTTTGGTGGTCTCATCACCAGCCAAAAGCTGCTTGCGATAGGCCTCAAGGTCTTCGTTATACGGCATAACCGCGCCGCCTTTGACCAGCCACAGCCGGTCTGCGACCAGCCCGAGCAGGTGCATATCATGGCTGACCAGAACAACCGCACCGGAATACTGCGTCAGCGCCTCGACCAGCGCCTCGCGGCTTTCCATATCAAGGTGGTTTGTCGGTTCGTCCAAAATCAATAGATGTGGCGCGTCCAATGTGGCCAGCAGCAGTGATAGACGCGCTTTTTGACCACCCGAAAGCCTGCCAACAACCGTTTCGGCTTGATCCGCGAGCAAGCCAAAGCCTGCCAAACGGGCACGCAAACGCGGTTGCCCCTCGGCGGGGCGCATGCGTTGAAGGTGCTGCAACGGGGTTTCATCAATGAACAGCTCGTCAACCTGATGCTGCGCAAAATAGCCGATGCGCAGCTTGCTGCTTTGCGTCATCGTGCCAGACATCGGTTTAAGTTTGCCTGCCAACAGCTTGGAAAGTGTAGACTTTCCTTCGCCGTTGCGGCCTAGCAATGCGATGCGGTCATCTTGGTCAATACGCAGGGAAAGATTGCGCAGAATCGGCTTGCCGTCATAGCCCACAGAGGCGCCATCAATGTTGATGATCGGCGGCGACAGCTCTTCAGGTTCAGGGAAGGTGAAAACCTGTTTGCGCGCCTCTTCGGGCGGCGTGATGGTTTCCATTTTCTCCAGCATTTTTACGCGGCTTTGCGCCTGCACGGCCTTGGACGCCTTGGCCTTAAAACGGTCCACAAACGACTGCAAATGTGCGCGGCGGGCCTCTTGCTTTTTCGCCTCGGCTTGCAGCACCGCACGGCGTTCGGCCATTTGGCGGGCGAATTGGTCGTAAGGGCCGTTCCAATAGGTCAGCTTTTTCTCATCCAAGTGCAAAATGCCCTGAACGGCGCGGTTCAGCAGGCCGCGGTCGTGCGAAATGATGATCACGGTATGCGGGTATTTGGCAAGATAGCTTTCCAGCCACAACGCGCCTTCCAAATCCAGATAGTTGGTAGGCTCATCGAGCAGCAGGAAATCAGGCTGGGCAAACAGCACGCCGGCCAATGCCACACGCATCCGCCAACCGCCCGAGAAATCGGAACAAGGGCGCTGCTGCGCCTCGGAATCAAAGCCCAAACCTTTCAGGATCGAAGCTGCCCGCCCTTCGGCAGACCATGCGTCGATATCGTTCAGGCGGGCCTGCACTTCGGCGATGCGATGCGGGTCGGTGGCGGTTTCAGCCTCGGCCAACAGGGATTCGCGCTCGGTATCGGCTTGCAATACGGTTTGCAGCAGGGTGGTCGAAGACGACGGCACCTCTTGCGCCACGCCACCGATGCGAGAGCGGGCGGGCATGGAAATGTCGCCGCCCTCCAGCGCCAGCTCTGACCGGATCAACCGGAACAGCGTGGTTTTGCCTGCGCCATTGCGGCCGACAAGGCCAACCTTATGACCGGTAGGAATCGTTGCAGAAGCGCCCACAAGCAGCGGGCGGCCTTCGACGGAATAGCTGATATCTGATATACGTAACATGCGCCACGCCTTGCCCGAAGCAGATGGGAAGGTCAATCCACCTCATGGGTTTAGCGGCTGGTATTGGGGGGCTTTTTACGTCACGACAGAATTTAGACTCCAAGAAAGGGCAAAATAGGGCCATGCAGATACCACTTGTCGCTGATGCAAAGGATCTGGATTACGTCAACGCGCAAAGCCTGACTCTGCCGCGCGATATCACGGCGCTGCAAGCGTGGAATATTGCCATGCAAAGCCCAATTCCGGGCATGGCCACCGCGATGTGGCTGCGTGACCGGATTTCCGGCTGGTTTAATGTGGCCCCGATCAAAGGATTTTCAGGGGCACTGCGCGGGGCCGTGCAAGTGGGCGACAAGATTGATTTTTTCACTGTGGAGGCGGTCGGCGAGGGCCTGCTGGTTCTAACCGCGCGCGATAGGCATTTGGATGTGATGACGACTGTCACCACCTACGACCGCGTTCTGACAATCACCAGTTCGGTTATCACGCATAACTGGTTCGGTCGGGCCTATATGTTGCCCGTGGGCGTTGCGCATAAGGGGATTGTCTGGTGGACCTTGCGCAAAGTTGCGGCGCATTTGGCGTAAATCAGGCGCGATTGCAGGTCTTTTCAAGGCCGCCCGCGCGTGATAGCAGGCGCCCACAAACATCTCGCGGACACCCGCGCATTATAAAGTGAGAAGACCATGGCCGTAGAACGCACCCTTTCGATGATCAAACCTGACGCGACCAACCGTAACCTGACTGGCAAAATCAACGCCAAGTTTGAAGAAGCTGGCCTGCGTATTGTTGCGCAAAAGCGCATTCACTTGTCGGCTGACCAAGCTGGCGCGTTTTATGCCGAGCATGCTGCGCGCCCGTTTTACGGCGAATTGGTAGAGTTCATGTCCTCTGCGCCGATCATCGTTCAGGTTTTGGAAGGCGAAAACGCCATCCTGAAAAACCGCGAAGTTATGGGCGCTACCAACCCCGCAAACGCTGATGAAGGCACCGTTCGTAAAGAATTCGCTTTGTCGGTTGGCGAAAACTCGGTTCACGGTTCGGACAGCCCAGAAGCCGCAGCACGCGAAATCGCGTTCTACTTCTCGGGCCTTGAACTGGTTGGCTAATCGCCCGCCTGTCTTTGCCTAGCTATTGAGCCGTCCCAAAGGGGGCGGCTTTTTCACTCTTTCTGACATCAAGGTAATCCCATGGCCCGCGCACCGCTTTTGCAACTTTCCGGTATAATGCTGACATTTGGCGGCGATCCGGTGTTCGACAATCTTGATCTGGTTGTGCATCCCGGTGACCGTGTGGCGCTGGTCGGGCGCAATGGGTCGGGCAAATCAACCTTGATGAAGGTTATGGCGGGGCTGACCGAGCCTGATGCTGGTACCCGCGTTGTGCCGCCCGGTGTGACCGTGGGCTATATGGAACAAGACCCCGATCTTTCGGCCTATCAAACGCTTGGCGATTACGCCGCCGCGAACCTGCCCGAGGGTGAGGAATATAAAGTCGCGATGGTTGCCGAAGGGTTAAAGTTTAATCCTGAAACGCTGGTCACATCTGCCTCTGGCGGGGAACGCCGTCGTGCAGCGCTGGCGCGCTTGATGGCCGAGGCGCCGGAACTGATGCTGCTGGACGAGCCGACCAACCACCTTGATATTCAAGCGATTCAATGGCTCGAAGAAGAGCTGAAATCGACCCGCACCGCCTTTGTTCTGATTTCCCACGACCGTGCTTTCCTTAAGGCGCTAACGCGGGCGACCTTGTGGATTGACCGTGGCCAAGTGCGCCGCCGCGAATCCGGTTTTGACGGGTTTGAGGAATGGCGCGAAACCGTTTGGTCCGAGGAAGACGACCAGCGCCACAAGCTGGACCGCAAGATCAAAGCCGAGGCGCGTTGGGCGGTTGAGGGCATTTCGGCGCGGCGTAAACGCAACCAAGGCCGTGTGCGCGCGCTTGCTGATTTGCGGGCCGAACGCGCGGGCCAAATCCGCCGTCAGGGTACCGCGCAGATGGCGCTGGAATCGGGCACGACATCGGGCAAGCGTGTGGTTGAAGCTAAAGGGATTTTCAAATCCTTTGGCGATACGAAAATCGTTGATAACCTTGATCTGCGGGTGCTGCGCGGCGACCGGATTGCTTTTGTCGGGCCGAACGGTATTGGCAAAACCACCTTGTTGAAAATGCTGACGGGTGAAATTCAGCCGGATAGCGGCACCATCACGCTGGGTACCAATCTGGATATCGCGGTGTTTGATCAAACCCGCGCGCAGTTGGACCCCAACGCCAGCCTGTGGGACAACCTGACCAATGACCCGACGATGGCGGTTTCTGGCAGCTCCGACCAAATTATGGTACGCGGTATGCCCAAGCATGTCGTCGGCTATCTAAAGGATTTCTTGTTCAACGAGGCGCAGGCGCGGGCACCGGTACGGTCGCTCTCGGGTGGTGAAAAGGCGCGGTTGCTCTTGGCGCGGATTATGGCAAAACCGTCTAACCTGTTGATTTTGGACGAACCTACCAACGATCTTGACGTAGAGACGCTGGACCTGCTCCAAGATATTTTGGGCGATTATGACGGCACCGTGCTGCTGGTCAGCCACGACCGCGATTTCATCGACCGCGTGGCGACTTCGACCGTGGCGCTGGAAGGGAATGGCCGTGTTGGCGTGTTCCCCGGCGGTTGGTCGGATTATATGGATCAGCGCGATACCGCATGGGCGCCCGAGGAAACCTTTAAGGCCAAATCTGCGCCTGCGCCTATGGTTAAAACCGAGGCAAAACGCGTTGACACATTGTCCTTTACCGAGCGTAAGCGGCTGGAAAACCTGCCTGATTTGATCGCCAAGATGGAAGCCGAGATTTCCAAACTGGGTGAGTTGCTCGAATCGGATGATCTGTTCACCAAAGAGCCGGTCAAATTCCGCAAAGCCTCCGAAATGATGGCCGAGCGGCAAACACAGTTGTCTGCGCTGGAATCGGAGTGGATGGCGTTAGAGGAAAAATCGACGCATTGATCTACATCAGTTTAGCGCAAACGGGTCGGTGGTCGGCAAAGGATGGCCGACTTTGACCCTACTATCGGCGGGTTTGGGCGCATTTCCGATCCGTTCACCTCTCGACAAATCACAGGCGCGTGAAAGGGGCTAACACTTTGGAACCGATAGTGTATTTGAGGGTTGTCACCGTAGACGGTTCGAACCGTTTTACGCATAAGAAAGGTAGACACATGAAATTTTTGACTTCCCTCGCATTCGCGACAGCACTCTCCGCACCTGCATTCGCTGGCGGCCTGACCGAGCCAGTTTCCGAGCCAGTACTTGCCCCAGTAGCGGCCCCAGTTATGGCACATGCTTCGGGCGAATGGACTGGCTTCTATGCTGGCGCCCAGTTGGGCTACGGTGCCGCGTCTACACAGATTACCGGTGCAAATGGCAACGGCGCTATCGGTGGCGTACATGCAGGTTACCGCTATGACTTTGGCCAGTTTGTTGCTGGTGCAGAGCTTGCGTATAACGGTGCAAACATCGACCTGGGCACAACAGGTAAACTGGACAACATGACCCAGTTGAAATTCATGGCTGGCTATGATCTTGGCAAGACATTGGTATACGGTACAGTTGGCGCGACGCACGCAAACGCCACTTTGGGCGGCACTGACTATTCCGACACCGGTTATGTTTTCGGCGTTGGCATGGACTATGCCATCAACGACAAATGGACTGTTGGTGCCGAAGTCGCACGCAACAAGTTTAACAACTTTGACAGCACCGGTATCGATGCCAGCGGCAACACTGCGCAAATCCGCGTTGGCTACCGTTTCTAAGTTAGAGCAACTCTAACTTTTTATGCAAGACTAAGGGCAGGGCGCGCGCTATGTGCGCCCTGCCTTTTTATGTGCCGTTGCTACCATTTTCCCGATGCCCCACCACCACCCGAGCTGCCACCGCCAAAGCGACTGTTCGAGGATGAACTTGCTTTGCGCGCCTCGGCGTTGGACGAAATGACATAACTGTCGCTGCGATCATTCCCACAATTTCCACAGGTCAGATGGCGCTGGCCTTGACCTTGGGTAGCTTCACCCGCTTGTACGGTGATGTTATGCGACAGGTGCAACTGGCGCGCGCCGCAGTTGGGGCATTTGCGAAACCGCACCGCAAAACCGTCAATTTTGCGTCGAAAGGCTGCAAATAGTATTCCCGCACAGGCGAGTGCGAACATAAGTGGTGCAAGAATCTGATCCAATAACGGCTCGTCCGGAAAACCGCTGCTGTCTGTAACGACCTGATTGGTGGCAAAAGGACGGGCGAGTTGGTCAATCGCCATCATTGCACCGGCTTCCAGCCCTTTTGCATAATCTTCATTGCGAAAGGCTGGCAGCATGGCGCTATCGATCACCCGTTGCGCCCGCCCGTCCCAAATCGGGCCATAAGCGCGGCCCAAGGCAATGCGCATTTCGCGGTCTTGGCGGCCAACAAGAATTAGAATGCCATCATTGCGGGTGGAGTCTCCTATCCCCCATGCATTGAACCAGCCTGTTGCGAAATCGGCAAAGCGCCCTGTGCCGCCATAATCGGCTTGGCGCTCGATGGTCGCCAGCACGATATGAATACCGGTCTCGTCGCGCGCGGCTTGCAGCGCGGCTGTGATGCGGCTTGCTGCCTCGGGTGGTATAAGATTGGCGTAATCATTGACCAAATCGCTGGTGGGTGCTGGATAGGTTTGGGCAAAACCGGCAAACGGTAACCACAAGAGAACGATCAACACGCGCAGCATCGGCAAATTCCTTTTGGTGAACGGGCGTCAACGATGCACGGGCCGCGCAGGCATAACAAGCCACTTGGCGCGGTTGGGGCGTTTGTGCTAAGGAATGCATATGAAAAATACAGGCGCCATTTGCATTTGCTGCATTACCTGCTGACATTTGTCACGCGGGCCTGTTTTCTTTTCGTTTCCAATCAAAGACGAAGTTGATATGCCCACGCCACAAGGCCGGAGTTAATGCTGCGACTGCTGCACAAGGGTATCAATATGACCACGATCAAACTGCACAATTCCAAGACACGCGTGAAAGAGGTTTTCACCCCGATTGATGCCGAAAATGTGCGGATTTATTTGTGCGGGCCGACAGTTTATGATCGTGCCCATATTGGCAATGCGCGCAATGTGATCATGTTTGACGTGCTGTTTCGGTTGCTGCGGCAGGTTTATGGGCCAGATCACGTGACATACGTGCGCAATTTCACCGATGTCGATGATAAGATAAACGCCGAGGCCTTGCGCCGCCAAAAAGCAGGTGAGGCTGGCACGTTAGAGGAGCTGATCCATCAGCGGACCGAGGAAACCATCGCGTGGTACCATGCCGATATGGATGCCCTTGGCAACCTGCGCCCGACCGAGGAGCCGCGCGCGACTGAATATATCACCCAGATGATCGCGATGACTGAGGATTTGATCTCAAAAGGCCACGCCTATTCGGCCGAGGGGCATGTGCTGTTCGACGTGCGCTCTTTCCCCGCCTATGGCCAGCTTTCCGGCCGCTCGGTTGATGATATGATCGCCGGCGCGCGGGTAGAGGTGGCACCGTATAAGCGCGATCCGATGGATTTTGTGCTGTGGAAACCGTCTGATGATGTAACGCCGGGCTGGGATAGCCCTTGGGGGCGGGGCCGCCCGGGCTGGCATATCGAATGTTCGGCCATGTCGCAGGCACTGTTGGGACCATCGTTTGACATCCACGGCGGCGGCACGGATTTGACCTTTCCGCACCATGAAAACGAGCTGGCCCAAAGCTGCTGTGCCAACCCCGATGAGGGGTTTGCCAATGTCTGGCTGCACAATGAGATGTTGCAGGTTGAGGGTAAGAAAATGTCCAAGTCCTTGGGCAATTTCTTTACCGTCCGCGATTTGCTCGACCAAGGCATACCGGGTGAGGTGATCAGGTTTGTGTTCCTGCAAACCCATTACCGCAAAACGATGGATTGGACGGCGGAGAAGGCTGAACAGGCGCAGGCGACTTTGCGTAAGTGGCGGGAAATGGTGCGAGATGTTCAGGCAGGCGACGAAATTAGCGAATCTGTCGTTTCGGCGATTGCTGATGACCTGAATACGTGGGGCGCACTTGCAGCTCTACATCGTATATTCACATCAATTGAGAAAGCTAGTGACGGAGAATTCAGGCATCTTTATGATGTTTTGGGTATTTTTCCCGATGAAAATGCGCCCTCACCCGAAGTGGCGCTGCGGAATGTAAAATCAATTGCTTTGAATTCTGCACAATTGGTCGGTCTCTTGGAGCCGGGTATGGGGGACTGGGCGAAAGCGGTGGACCTGAGCGCCTATGCCGATCGTCTGGCGGCGGTTTGGATGGACGCCAAGCAGTCGAAAAATTTTACGGCAGTTGACGCGATGAAGGCGGCGTTGGTTGCTGCAGGTGTTGAGATTCAGATGGGTAAGGATGGTGTTGTGTTGCAGCCCGGTGCCGGATTTGATGCCGAAAAATTGGGGGCGATCGAGTGATGTTGGTTTGCTTGGCACGCAGCGGGGGCTGTCTGCCCCCGAAGTTGCTTTGCAGCGCAAAGCAACACCCCCGAGGATATTTGGGCCGAACAGAAAGCGCGATGGGTGGTGTGGTATGAAAGAACGGCTTTATTTGTTTGATACCACTCTTCGGGATGGGCAGCAGACCCAAGGGGTGCAGTTCTCAACCGCTGAGAAGGTGCAGATCGCGCGGGCGCTGGATGCTTTGGGTGTGGACTATATCGAGGGTGGGTGGCCGGGGGCGAACCCGACGGATAGTGAGTTTTTTGCCGATCGGCCTGAAATACGCGCCACGATGACGGCGTTTGGGATGACCAAGCGGGTTGGGCGATCAGCCGAGAATGATGATGTTTTGGCGGCTGTTTTGGATGCGGATACGCCTGCGGTGTGCCTTGTGGGTAAGACGCATGAGTTTCATGTGACCACTGCCCTCGGTGTGACCCTTGAGGAAAACCGTGAGGCGATTGCCACGTCTTTCAAGCATATCATCGCCAAAGGCCGTGAGGCCTTGTTTGATGCCGAGCATTTCTTTGACGGTTACCGGGCCAACCCTGACTATGCTTTGGCCTGTTTACGGGCGGCCTATGATGCGGGCGCGCGGTGGATTGTGCTGTGCGATACCAACGGCGGCACTTTGCCGGCCGAGGTGGGGCGGATCACAGCCGAGGTGATTACAGCGGGCATTCCGGGCGACCATTTGGCCATTCATTGCCATGATGATACGGGCAACGCCGTGGCCTGTTCTTTGGCTGCAGTCGATGCGGGGGCGCGGCAAATTCAGGGCACGCTGAACGGGTTGGGCGAGCGGTGCGGCAATGCGAACTTGGTGTCTTTGATCCCGACGTTGTTGTTGAAAGAGCCCTACGCCAGCCAGTTCGAAACGGGTGTCAGCACAGAGGCACTTGCGGGCCTGTTGCGTACCAGCCGGATGCTGGATGATGTACTGAACCGTGTGCCTTCGCGGGGGGCGGCGTATATTGGGGCCTCGGCTTTTGCGCATAAGGCGGGGCTGCATGCGTCTGCGATTTTAAAAGACCCCACGACCTATGAGCATATCGCGCCGGAATTGGTGGGCAATGCGCGGATTATTCCGATGTCAAACCAAGCGGGTCAATCGAACCTGCGGGCGCGATTGGCCGCAGCGGGGATAGAGGTTGATTCACGCGACCCTCGGCTGGCGGGTATTTTGGACGATATCAAGCTGCGTGAGGATCAGGGCTATGCCTATGACGGCGCGCAGGCGAGCTTTGAGCTGTTGGCGCGGCGGGCTTTGGGCCTGTGCCCGCAGTTCTTTGAGGTAAAGCGCTACCGCGTCACTGTGGAGCGCCGCAAGAACAAGCGCGACCAGATGATTACGCTCTCTGAGGCGGTGGTGGTCGTGAAAATCGGCGATCAAAAGATGCTGTCAGTATCGGAGTCGATGGACGCGCGCGGTACTGACCGGGGCCCCGTGAATGCGTTGTGGAAGGCGCTGGCCAAGGACCTTGGGCCCTATCAGACGTTGATCGACGATATGCATTTGGTCGATTTCAAGGTGCGGATCACCCAAGGCGGCACCGAAGCGGTGACGCGCGTGATTATCGACAGTGAGGATGCGCAGGGGCGGCGTTGGTCAACCGTGGGCGTTTCGGCGAACATCGTTGATGCCAGCTTTGAGGCCTTGTTGGATGCAGTGATGTGGAAGCTGATACGCGACGGCGCGGCATGATGCTTGAGAGCTTAGGGTAGAGCAATGCAGACAGATCTTCTGGCCCTCATTGAGCGTGGCGATCCAACGCGCTTTGCCGCGCTTATGGCCGCGCCGCCTGCTGCGCGCCCGGCCTTGGCCGCGCTTTATGCGTTTAACCTAGAGGTGGCCCGCGCCCCTTGGGCCAGCAAAGAGCCGATGATCGCCGAGATGCGCCTGCAATGGTGGCGCGACGCGCTAGAGGATGTGGGGCGCGGTACGGTTCGGGCGCATGAGGTGATGCAACCGCTGGCCGATCTGATCACCGCACGCGGCCTGCCATTGGACAACTTAGACTGCATGGTTGCTGCGCGGCGTTGGGATATTTATTCCGATGGTTTTGAAGATGTGGCCGCGTTTGATGCCTATTTGGACGATACCGCAGGCAGCTTGATGTGGCTGTCGGGGCGTGCGCTTGGGGCCGCTACGGGGCAGGGGTTGCGTGATTTTGGTTGGGCCGCAGGGCTTGCCGCCTATTTGCAGGCGGTACCCGAGTTGGCCGCACGGGGCCGTATTCCGCTGCTGGACGGGCGCGATGTGGGCATCAAGGCGCTGGCAGAACGCGGGCTTGCTCGGCTGAATGCGGCGCGCAAGGCAGGAGTTGAACCCTGCGCCCGCCCGGCGTTGCTTGGCGGTTGGCAAGCGCCCGCCTTGCTGAAAATGGCGGTGGTAGAGCCGGGCCGCGTTGGCGAAGGCAAGCTGCACCTGTCAGAGTTTTCACGCCGCGGCAGGCTGGTTTGGCAGGCTTTCACCCATCGCTATTAGGTTCCCTTTCCCCGCCTTCCAAATTGCGCTACCTTGAAAAAAAACGGGCGAATGCCCTGCAAAATTTTGAGGAGCATTACGAATGCAAGCGAGCAAAAGAACAACACTTTTTGGGCTGGGCGCGCTGATGCTGTCAGGCTGCGTTGGCGGTGGGGCGCGCATGGGGGCCGTTTCGGCGCGGACGCCCACGCTTTACCACACAGAACCCGACGCAGGCTATGACAAATGGGTTGCCAGCTTTCGGGCCCGCACCACCAGCGTTAGCCAATCGACCATGAACGCCGCCTTTCGCCACGCGGGCTTTGTGCCCGAGGTGATTGAGCGCGACCGCAACCAGACCGAATTCAAGCGCAGCCTTCAGGACTATTTGGCGATCGCCGCCTCGGCGGAACGGGTGTCTAAGGGGCAGGCGGCTTACGCCCGCCATCGCAGCACGCTTGACGCGATCGAACGGCGCTATGGCGTCGAGGGCAATGTCGTCGCCGCTGTTTGGGGGCTGGAAAGCTTTTTCGGCGAGCGGCGCGGCGATATTCCGGTGATCTCGGCAGTCTCGACTTTGGCCTATGAAGGGCGACGCGGCGCGTTTTTTGAAAAACAATTGATCGCGGCGTTGAAAATTCTGGAAAACGGCGATGTTACGGCTGACCGGATGACAGGGTCTTGGGCCGGTGCTATGGGGCATACGCAGTTTATTCCCACGTCGTATCAGCTGTTTGCGGTGGATTTTACCGGTGACGGGCGGCGCGATATTTGGTCAGATGACCCGACCGATGCGCTGGCGTCTACTGCGGCCTATTTGGCCAAATCGGGTTGGACCAAGGGCCAGCCTTGGGGTGTTGAGGTGCGTTTGCCTGCAGGGTTTAACGCAGGGCTTGCAGGCCGCAATTCGACCCGCAGTACCGTTGATTGGGCCGCGATGGGCGTACGCGATATGGATGGCAATGTGGTACCAAACCACGGTGCCGCCTCGATCGTCATCCCCGAAGGGACGGGCGGGCCTGCCTTTATGACCTTCCGCAACTTTACCGCCATCACCCGCTATAACAATTCGGAAAGCTATGTGATTGGGGTTGGCCATTTGTCCGACCGTATCCTTGGCCGCCCGGCTATTCGTGGCAATTTCCCACCGGATGCGGCGGGTATGCAGATTGCGGATCGGCAGGAAATGCAACGCCTGCTGACGAGCAAGGGCTTTGATACCGAAGGCCATGACGGCGTGATCGGCCCCAAAACCCGTGCGGCGATTTCGGGCTATCAGGCCAGCCGTAGCATGGCGGTGACGGGTGAACCTAGCCTAGCCCTGCTGGCAAGCCTGCGGTAACAGCTTTGTTGAAAAGATATAAAGGGCGCGCAGGGTTTGCGCGCCTTTTTTATGTGGTCTCTTTTGGCTGCATCGCCAGCCAGATCAGCGCACCACCGGCCAGCACCAAGAACGGCACCATCGCCATGTTCACCGCCGCCCAGCCTTCATGCACCGAGCCGCCCGAGCAGTTCATTAACCCGCCCGAAGACAGCGATGCCATGGTCACGCCGCCAAACACCAGCAGGTCGTTCAAGCCCTGCATCCGGCCCCGTTCTTGCACCGTATGCGCGCCGGTGATCATCGTTGTGGCGCCGATGTAGCCAAAGTTCCAACCGATCCCCAACAACACGAGCGCCGCAAAGAAGTTCGGCAATTCAAACCCCGTCAGGGCAACAGCGCCCGCGCCGGCCAGAATAACCAAGCCAATCGCGATGATCTTTTCCACGCCAAAGCGTGCAATCAAATGACCCGTGAAAAACGATGGGATATACATTGCCAACACATGCGCCGTGACCACATCTGCGGCGTTTGAGGTGGTGAAACCGCAGCCCACAACGGCCAAAGGCGACGATGTCATCACAAGGTTCATCAGCGCATAGGAAACGGTCGCACAGATCACGGCCACGGCGATGCGCGGGGTACGGATCAACTCCCACCGTGTACGGCCACGGGCCTCGCCGATTTTTGGCTTGGCAGGGGTAGGGATTTTCAGCGCGAGGAATAGAAAAGAGCCAACGATGTTGAGCACGATCACCGCCAGATAGGTGCCCATAAACGGCACGACAAAGGCTTGTGCGGTGATCTTAACCAGCTGGGGCCCGATGATCGCCGAAACAAGCCCACCCGCCATAACCCATGAAATCGCCTTGGGGCGAAACGCGTCACTGGCCGTATCGGCAGCCGCAAACCGGTAAAACCCTTGCGCCGACATATACGTGCCCGAAAAAACCGCACCCAACAGGAAAATCGGAAAAGACCCGATGTAAAGTCCGTAAGCGCCTATCGCAGCACCTATGGCACCCGCCATTGTCCCAATCACAAACCCAACGCGCCGCCCGTATTTCTGCATGATCGCCGAAAGTGGGGTCGCTGAAAGCATCGAGCCCACGACCATGACCGAAATCGACAGCGTGGCCCAGCAGGCGTTTGACGCCAGTGATTGTCCCGCCAATCCGGCAATGGTAAAGATCATCGGCATCTGCGCGCCAAGAATGGCTTGGGCGGCAACCAAGACCCACACGTTGCGGCGAGACTCTGCGGAGGCGGGAAGGGGGGCTATTTGGGTCATAAGGCTGATTATTCCTAAGGGGCCAATTCGGGCAAGAGGCAAATTGTCATGGCTACAATCGCAATCCCGCCTTTTGGGGGTTTCGCTAGCCCTGTCGCCCCGCTAGCTTGCCGCAAAATGGGGGCGTAATGGTCGGGCGGATTATCACGGGGGATGCATGTGTGGCCGAAGGCGCGCGATGGTTGGCCAAGGCTGATCCGTGCTTTGCCCATGCGTTGGCACAGACAGGCCCTTTGCCGCTGCGGCTGCGTGCGGGCGGGTTTGCGGCGCTGCTGGACGCTATCATCGGCCAGCAGGTCAGCACCCAATCGGCCCGCGCGATTTGGCTACGGCTTGAAGCGGCCGGTCTGACCAATGAGGACGCAGTTTCAACCGCTACCGAAGAGGATTTGCGTGCCTGTGGCCTGTCTCGTCAGAAAATCCGCTATGCGCATGCACTGGCTTTGGCGCGGATCGACTACGCCGCCTTGCCGCAAATGCCGGATGCCGAAGTCATCAAAACCCTGACGGCGGTGGCGGGCATTGGCACGTGGACGGCCGAGATTTATGCGATGTTCAGCCTTGGCCGCGCCGATGTGTTTGCGCATGGCGATCTGGCGTTGCAAGAAGCCGCACGGCGGTTGTTCGATTTGGACGACCGCCCCAAAGAAAAAGAGATGCGCCAGATGGCGCAAGATTGGGCGCCGTGGCGATCTGTTGCGGCACGGATTTTATGGGCTTATTACCGCGTTTCAACCGCGAGAGAAGGGATCAGATGACACGTAAACTGACTTCGGGGCGCAAGGGTGCCGCCTTTGGCCACGCCCGCAGCATGGTGGTTTTTGTGCATGGCTACGGCGCCGATGGGGCCGATTTGCTGGGGCTTGCCGATTCACTGGCAGGGCACTTGCCCAACACCGTGTTCTATTCGCCCGACGCGCCCGAGCCGTGCAATGGCGCGCCAATGGGGCGGCAGTGGTTCCCCATTCCATGGCTCGACGGGTCGTCCGAGCTGGCCGCACACCAAGGCTTGTTGGCCGCAACCGATGATCTGAACGCATTTTTGGATGAAAAACTGGCCGAAGAAGGCTTGCCGCCCGAGGCGCTTGCGCTGGTGGGCTTTTCGCAAGGCGCAATGATGAGCCTGCAACTTGCCCCCCGTCGCCAACCTGCCGTGGCCGGTGTGGTATCAATTTCAGGGCGGTTGTTGTCGCCCGAATTGCTGCATGAGGCGGTGGTGAAGCCGCCGGTTTTGCTGGTCCACGGTGACCAAGACCCTGTTGTTCCGTTTGAAGGTATGGGGCTGGCCGGTAACGCACTGGTGGCGGCAGGTTTTGAAACCTACGGTCATGTCATGAAAGGTACGGGCCATGGCATCGCACCGGATGGTCTGTCTGTTGCACTTAGTTTTTTGGTAGACCGCTTGCCGAAATAATTGCCGAACCAATCCCTATCACAAGATCATTTAGACACCTTGCCCTAGACGGCAAGGTGTCGGGCAGCATAGATGACAGTCGACACAGCCGAGGGCGGATATTTGCTACCTTAGGGACCGTAGGCTGCTTTGCCGACGCAGCTTCACCGAACTTTCAGAATGCGCTTCCAAAGCGTCCCGCCAAAATATCGTTTCCCAGCCCAAAAATAAGCAAATATCAGGCCGAATACTACAAGTGCGGGCAACCCATTAAGTTGAAAACCATTTTCAGTCATACCCCCAAATAGCGACGCGACAACAAAGCCCAACACCAAAAATGCGGTGAAAAAGTCCAAGAGGGCTGCCAAGATTATACGCCAGTGAGCAACAGGTTGTTCGTGGGTCATTTCTATTCCTTATTTTCAGCACAAAAGCGCGGCTAGGTTGTCAACGTCATTTGCCGATAAACGCGATATCGCGGCGTTTCAAATTCGAACACCATACCGTTGACCGCAAATCTTGTCACAGGGATATAGTGGGTTGATCCAATACATTTTTACACATATTTACAAAGACTGATCGTAAAAAATTATCCTTTGCCGGTCGTTCATTTCGGAGGTAACCTTTGACTATTCTCACAAATGGCGATTTTTCGTCTGGATTGGACGATTGGGTCGTCACAGGGGCGGGGCCAACCGCTCCTACCGCCGATGCTGCATCGGGTGGCGTGATCTTTGGCTATGGCAACAACGACGTTCAGGATGGTGATTCAATATCACAAGTGGTCAACCTGACGGCTGGTGAAGAATATACGATAACGCTTACCCTAACGGAAGTTGGCACTAGTTTGAATTATGGCGGTGGTGGGCTGACCATTGACCTTAAGGACAACGCCTTAAGCGGTTACACGAATATTGGCAGCATAACCGTCAGTCATGAACAGACCAACACAGTCACATATACTTTTACCTCTCCCTATAACAGCGCCACTTTAATTATCCGCGGTCAGTATGCGTTCGGCAATTCCAGCAACTACTTGTTATTGGATGGTATTTCTCTGTCATCGACCACTGTGCCGTGTTTCACACGGGGCACTATGATCAAGACCCCGATCGGGCCAAGAGCGATTGAGATGCTGAAGATAGGCGATCTTGTCGAGACACTCGATCATGGGCCGCAGGCGATTAGATGGATCGGTACCAGCCCTGTAAGCTTTGTGAACCAGCCGCCAAACAGCAAATTGCGCCCGATTATCATACGCGCAGGCGCGCTTGGGCCCGGTGTGCCCAACGTAGATTTGCGGGTGTCGCGACAGCATAGAATGCTTGTCTCGTCAACAATCTCCAAGCGCATGTTTGATTGCCCTCAGGTCCTGATACCCGCCTTCCGCTTGTTAAGCCTTCCGAATGTTGACCTTGATGAAGAGGTGCAAGAGATCGACTATCTGCACATAATGTTCGACCAGCATCAGGTCATTTGGGCTGATGGCGCACTGGCCGAGAGCTTCTTATTTGGCCCCGAGGCGATCAAAACCCTGCAACGAGAGGCCCGTGAGGAAGTCGAGGCGCTCTTTCCTGAACTGGTGTCAGGCGCGGCAGCATATGAGCCTGCGCGGATCATCCCCATAGGAAAAAGACAGAAAAAGCTTATCGAGCGCCATGCGTCCAACGCGCAGTCTCTCCTATCAGATAGGGTGTTAAGGTCAGACGTTCTATAACGGAACCGTCGTTTTGTGGGCCCTTGCCGCCTCGCACTGGTGCGAGGCTAAGTGAAGTTTCATGCCGGATGCACGATTGGCAGCTTCAAGCGTTTTGCGTTAACAATTTTCTCTGGCTAAAGGGACGAGCTTGTTTGAAATTTGCGACGCGCCAGTTATGGCGTGAAGAGGTCATCATCTGAGACTTCGTTATGAAGGACCAGTCCCGCACGATAACGGCCAATATTGTCGCAAATCAAAGCCACAGCCCGCTCATCGCGGTCCGGCTCTCGCGCCGAGGTATGTGGTGTGATCAAAACATTGGGCAAGGTCCAGAGCGGGCTGTCAGAGGGCAGCGGTTCTTGGCAAAAGACGTCAAGCCCTGCGCCAGCAATCTCGTCTTTCTTGAGTGCGTTTATCAACGCCGTTTCATCCACCACTTCGCCCCGCGCGATATTGATAAGTTTGGCGCTGCGTTTCATCATGGCGAGGGTGCGGGCATTCATCAGGCCGCGACTTGCATTCGTCAAAGGAAGGGCAAGAACAACGTAGTCGGATTCACCAAGTAGCTTTTCCAGACCGTTTTCATCATCTGCCGTATACATATGATCAACCCCGGCGGGCGCTGGCCCGACGCTGCGGCGATACCCCACCACGCGCATGCCCATTGCGGCACAGCGTGTAGCCAAGGCCTGCCCGATGTGCCCTAGGCCAACAATTCCTACCGTATGCCCGCAGAGCGAGCGCAGATGCTCACGGCCTTCTTTCTCCCATGCCGATCTGCGTTGCGAGTCCCACAATTCAGCGGATTTGTAAGCCAGCGACAGCATGAAAAACAGCGCGTGTTCCGCCAGTGCCTCGACTGAATATCCGGCAGATCCGGACACACGAATACCGCGTTTCAGGATTTCCGGCCGCGCGATACGATCGACGCCGGCGTGGGTGACATGGACCCAGCGTAGGTTCTCGCCTTTGATTTCCTCAGGCGGTAGTAGGTAATGATTTGCGTAAACCGTCGTAATCATCAGGTTCGATACGCTCTACGTGGGCGGGCGCAAATGCTGCGGTAAGCTGATCCCATAGTGCCCCCGTGTACAGGACATTTGTAACGACTTTTTTGATTTCCACCGCAGTGTCCATTTCATTTTGAAATATAGGAAAATTCTATTGCCCAGAGGTTAGAGCTGTCAAGAACTGGCATGAAAATATACAACTCATTCCGTCGCTTAGGGCAACGTTAACCAGTGCCTGTTCGAACCAGCAGCTCTGCTCTCAGTTCCAAGGTGCTATGACTGACTTTTCCCATGAAGCGCTATGGCTGGACCTGTCACGGTTTGATGCCGCACCTTTGAACCGACATTCCCAAAGTGGCATGCCGTCTGACGTCAAGATCGCCTGATTTTGCCAGTTGAACAGGCTGATGAGATCCGGCGGCTGAAGCGGGACCTGCTGCGGGTCACTTCGGGCCGGGACATCCTAAAAAAGGCGACCGCATACTTCGCCAGAGAGTCCCGGTGAAGTATGCGTTTATCGCCGAGCACCGGCTGTTGTTCGCCGTGCGGAGCATGTGCCGGATGCTGGCGGTGCATGCAAGCGGCTTTTATGCATGGCTGCGTGAGCCATTTTGTCAGCGAGCGTTGGAAGATCAGCGCCAAACCAAGTTGCTGAAGAAAGCTTGGGACGATAGCGGCAAAGTTTATGGCTATCGTAAGCTCCAAGATGATTTGTGCGATCTGGGTGACGACATCAGCCCCAATCGGGCTTGGCGTCTTGCCCGCCTTGCGGGCATAAGAGCCCAGATTGGTTACAAAAAGAAGCCCGGCTCCTACGGTGGCAGCCCGGCTGTCGTGGCTGGCAACACCCTGAACCGGGAGTTCGACGTGGATGCGCCAGACCAGTTCTGGGTCACCGACATCACTCTGAGTAATTGATCATCCGCGCGCTCTGGCGGTACATAGTTGCCGCATCAAAAAAAGGAGAGCTGTGATGAAACGTTATTTTGTTGGCCTTGATGTATCGAAGGATGCAACGGCGGTTTGCCTGCGGGATGAACGCGGTGACATCGTGACGTCTTTCAAAAAACCCACTGACCCGGATGTCCTCGCACGCGCTTTGGGTGCGGAGATGGACCATATCGTTTGTGTCGTCCTCGAGACGGGCCGGATGGCGAACTGGTTGTATGATGAACTCAGCCATAGGGGCCTTCCAATGGTTTGTATTGATGCGCGTCAGGCTCATGCAGTTCTGAGCCAGATGCACAACAAGACCGACGAGAATGACGCGGCCATGCTCTCGGAACTGGCCCGGACGGGGTTTTACAAGAAGATTGAGGTCAAGAGCCGCCTCGCACAGGAACGTCGCGCTCTGTTGCGCGCCCGCGAGGTCGCCATCAAGATGCGCATGAACACGGAAAACACGATACGCGGATTACTGGCCAGTTTTGGGATCAGATTGCCCAAGCATCTACAAACCTATGAGCAACGGGTCAGGAACGTTCTGGAAGGGCAGACCGTTCTGGCTGGAGTCATCG